>JAYVZY010000254.1:0-5332 GCA_043782885.1 Sphingomonadales bacterium
CCCGTGCCGTTAATCGTGCCGCCGGTGACTGTCGCGGCAATATCCTTCATCACTGGAGCGGGTTCACCGGTGAGCATAGCTTCATCGACCGCAGAGCGCCCCTCGATCACCACGCCATCCACGGGGATCGCCTCCCCGGGGCGCACGCGCAGGTGATCGCCTGCGATGACTTCAGCAAGCGGGATTACGCTCTCGCTTCCATCCGCCGAAATTCGATGCGCCGTTTTGGGCGCGAGGTTCATAAGCGCACGGATCGCTTTGCCGGTTGTGGCGCGCGCGCGTAATTCGAGCACCTGCCCAAGCAACACGAGGGTCACGACCACGCCCGCCGCCTCATAATAGACCGACACCATGCCGTTATGGCCCCCAAAAGACGCCAGAAACAGGCCGGGCACGACCGTCGCGACCAGACTATAGGCAAACGCAGCCCCAACACCGATAGAAATCAGCGTGAACATATTCAACTGCCGCGTGCGCAGTGATGTCCACCCACGCGCAAAGAATGGCGCACCGGCCCAAAGCACAATCGGCGCTGTCAGTGCGAGCTGGATCCATGACGAGAATATCGGGTCGATAAGGCGCAGCCCGAACATCTCCGCCCCCATCGAAAGCAACAGCAACGGAACGCTGAGCGTGCCTGCCACCCATAGCCGACGCGTGAAATCAACCAGCTCGGGGTTTGGTTTATCATCGCGCGAAGGCGCTGCGGGTTCCAAGGCCATGCCGCAAATCGGGCACGATCCCGACCCTGCCTTACGGATTTGCGGGTGCATTGGGCATGTCCAGATCGTGCCAGTGTCGTGGGACATAGCTGCGTGTTGTTGCTGGCTCGCGTCCTCAAGATAATGTGCAGGATCAGCGACAAACTTGGTCTTGCATGAGGCGCCGCAGAAAGTGAATTTTTCGCCAGCGTGCTCGGCGTGATACGTTGATGTGGCGGGATCAACCGTCATCCCACAGACGGGATCTTTCGCTACTGAGTCTGTCACGTCTCGATCAGAATAGGCGTGCAATCTTTGCTTTGATGCAGCCGCAGTGCCCAACAGTGTAAGGCGGCAATCTGTTTGCGGATAAGGTGACGGGTGGTCTCATCGGTCAGATCGCCATTGGCATCGAAGCGCGTGTGCGCTGCACCGATCATGATTTCAGGCTGGTTCAAAACATGTGCATCAAGGTACACAAACACCTTGCGCAGATCATATTGCGCGCGGGCCGTGCCCACAGCACCCATGCTGGCACCCATAATCGCAATCGCTTTGTTCTTAAACGGCTGATCCGGCGCACGCGACACCCAGTCAATTGCATTTTTGAGCACGCCAGGGATTGAGTAATTATATTCCGGCGTAGCGATCAGCACCGCATCGGCGGTGGTGATTTGTGAAATCAGTTCGAGCACAGCAGGCGGAAACGCGATTTCCTGAACATCTTGATTATAGAGCGGTATGTCAGAGATGCTGGCAATTGAGATCGAGACGCCCTCCGGTGCCTCCTTTTGCGCGACGCGGAGCGCAGCCAAATTAAAGGACATCCGGCGCAGACTGCCTGAAAGTGCGACTATTTTGAAGTTTATCATGTAACACTGTCCAATATCATTCAAAAATACCTCGGAGCCAAAGCCCCGAGGCAAGTTGGGGGTGCCTCTGAATTACTTGGCCTTGCCGGCTTTCATTGCCTTGACGTCAGCGGCGGCTTCCTTCGCCTCTTTGGCGGGGCTTTCATGATGGCGGTTGACGAGCTTTCCTGTAAGCGCACTAATCTGAACTTCTTCAATGCCGGGTTTGTTGGGCTGGGCAATATCGAAGCTATAAATTAGCCGATGGTTCTCTGTTTCCAGTTCACTCGATTTGACAATGCCGCCCGGCACAAGTGCCAGCGCAGTGGCCCGCGCGGCCGGCTCGGTAACTTTGGTTTTAGGGGCTTTGGCCATGGCTGTAGCGGCAATGGCTGCACCGACAATGACGATGACAAGTGAAGCGGCGATAAGGGACTTGCGCATTTTTCAGGCTCCTTGTTATTGGAGAAAACTAAACTCCGCCAAGCACCAATTGTTCCGAATTTTCTACAACTATTTCAAAGTCGCCAAATAGGCTGTCAGATCATCCACCTGGGTCAGGTTTTTCAATCCCGGAAACGGCATTTTGTTGCCCGCAATATTTTGCGCGGGCGATGCGATATAGGCTTTCAGTCGCGCCTCGGTCCAAACCGTAGCGGCAGCATTCATTGCGTTTGAATAGCTATAGCCTGGCAATGATCCTGCTTTTCGGCCTACAACACCAAAGAGATTTGGCCCGATTCCCGAAGGTGAATGTGAGGTCACGGCGTGGCAAATCGCACATTGGCTGCCGAATACTGATTTGCCCTTAGCAGGGTCGGATGCCTGTGCTGCGGTTGCCATGCTCAGCGTGACTATCAAAGCTGCTAATGTTAAAATGCGAGCCATGTGAAAATCCTAAATGTGTTGTTGTCGGAAGCGTTGCTGCCAGCGCCATCATAATTTAGGCGGGACCCATTGTAGCTGGTATATGCGGTATATTGTGCTCCAACTCGGAGATTGGCGTGTGGGCCGAGTTTCGATTTTCCGTCGCCGAATGGCGTGCCGTCGATCTGGAGCGTGACGCCACTGCTGTTTGGTTTTAGCAGCAAGTTTCCAGCATATTGTGTGGGGTTTTGAGAACCGTCAATACTGAAAACCCCAACCGTTCCACCGACCTTATTGTGCCAATAATAAGAGGCATCAGCACGTACCTCGTTGAGCCTGCTGTCGGCACAGCCCGGCAACGAAACACCCGAAATTGAGCCATCAGCAAACCCCAGCGCGCAGGTCGCCGTCAGCGATTGAGTTTCATGAATATAGCGCGCGTTGAAAGTGACCGTGTCACCTGTGCTGAGTGTTTTGATCCATGAAGCATCAGCACCAATGTCAGTATAATTATCGGTAAAGCCAGTTGACCGATCTCGCCCCGGCCAGAGTTTGGCCTTGAGTGCAAAGGCGCCAAGTTCAAATGTTCCACCACCCAAAACACGTTGATAAGCAATCCGGCCATAGGGCGCGAGGCCCTGAATATCCCCCGGACTTAGCGGATCAGAACCAAGCCACCGGAGCGTGCCTGATGAGGGTGTGCCATAGGCACCGGCTTCAAGATATAGCTTTGAATCGATCCAAGCATAAGCCGATAATCCGAGCACATTTTGGGCCAATGCACCGTCAACCAGTGTAGAGGCCGCTGGCGTCGGCGCAAGACTTGAGCTGGTATAAGGGAAGCCCCAAGCCGCTGTTGTATTCCAAACGTCTTGCACCGTTGGGTTGTTGTTGAGTGTCAGGCCATAGACGATGTTTTTGCCGCCAATCAGGCCCGAATTGACCAGTCGCAAATCCAGATTGTCCCATGTGAAGGTCTTGTCGATGCCATTGTAGGTGGTTTGCACGAAGCCGCCAACATGGTTGCCTATACTGCCCGCGATAAAAACACTGGCTTGATCAAGTGCAAAATTATTGTTGACGCCAAACCCGCTGGCAGGAGGAGAAACTTGATCGCGTTTGGTGTTGGTATAGGAGGCGACCACCATCGCCGAGACAGGAGGCGTGGACTTTCCAACCCGCATCGTATAGCCACGCAGCTTGAAGTCGCGACCAAAGGGCGTGAGCTGCGGCCCGAATCCGCCGACATGGCACGTCTGGCACGTTTGGCCTGTTTGGACGGCAAAGCTGGGTACTGCCATTGCCACCTGTGGAATGCTGAGCAAGAGGCCGATGGTAATTATAGCCTTGTTCGATAGAATTTTGCGCGACATCATGAGAAAAAGGGGGGAAGACAGCATTGAAAATTTTAATGAGCATATCATAAAGCTATCTTCCAAATGGGTATGAAGAAAAACCTTTTGCCTTCTTCGGATGACAATAATTTTGGCGGAAAATGATAGTCTCTCGCGATACGCAATTACCCTTAAATTTTCACATTGGTTCAATTCAGCAATGTTTTCGTCCATTACGCGCGAGTTCGTGACCCGCGAGGCCGCCAGCAGCAGCGCCACCTAAAATTCCGGCGGGGCTACCAAAGGCGACTTTGCCGAGCAAACCACCGCCAACAGCACCTGCAACCGTTCCGGTTGTTTTATCGAAGCGCAAGCAGCGGCCATGGGCTTGCGCCAGACGATGATGATGCCGTGCTTGGGCAGGGGCGGCGAACGCCAAAGCGCTGATTACGAGAGCGGCAATGGTAGATGATTTGTTCATGATGACACCTTTGATTTATCGGCTCAGTTATATTCTACCGAGAACAAACAGCACCACCACAACGGTCAATATGACGCCGATGATCCCGACGCCATTATGGCCATAGCCATAGCCATAACCGCCGACGCGGCCACTAAAGCCGCCCGCAAGAAAGATGACGAGCAGGATGATGAGGATGAGTCCGAGTGACATAATTCACCTTATTTAGTTGATTGTGGGAACGATATTCAGTCTCGATAATTGCTGGGATGGCTCGCACCATCCCAGGCAACATCACGTTATGGATGAGTGGTCGTCACAGTCGTCGTCTTTGAATGCATCCGATGAGCGCGTTTGTGCGTCACGCGATGACGACGGTGTGTTGGCGCAGCGGATGCCATCATGCTGTCATGTTCCGTCACTGCGACAGTCGTCGTTGACGGTGCCGGCACTGGATGTTGCATATTGCGCATCATATCAGCTTGAGCGGTTGCGTTCACAGCCGCCTGTTGTGAGGCATCAGCGCGCATATTTGCGGCATTCGCAGACTGCTGCGCCATATCAGCTCGGCCGTTCGCATCACTGACAGACTGGCGGGCGTTATCGGCGCGCGCGTTAGCATTCGCGGCGGCGGCTTGTGCGGCAATAGCGGCATCTTGCGCATCATGGCGACGGTCACGCTCGGACGCAGTCTTGCGATTATCTGCACTCGTGATAGCTTGATCGGCTAATTCGCTTGCGTGATGCGCTGTCGCAATCGCGTCCTTCTTCTTCCCGTTGGCGAGTTGTGCCTCAGCGGACATAAGCGCCTCGCGCGCCTGAGCTTGAAGCTCGGGAGCTTGAGTGCTCGCGCCGACCTTATCACCAGCGTCGATTTTGCCCTTTGCTTCGGAGATCGCGACGTTGGCACGATCCCGATCCCCCGCATGGGCGGCAATCGGCACAGTGGTAGAAAGAAGCATCGCCGTGAGAGCGATGGCGCGTGTGGTGTGTTTACTACGGATCATTATATTTTCCTTGAATGAGGTGTCGTGCGATGTTGAACGCGTGAGCGCGTCGAATGTTCCGTCAGCCTATTTGCCGATGCGGATGGCGCTGAGTGAATCCAGCAAACCGAAA
>JAYVZY010000255.1:0-3889 GCA_043782885.1 Sphingomonadales bacterium
TCAGCTTTGCGACCGAAATGACCGTAGGCTGCCGTCTTGCGATAGATCGGCTTGTTGAGCCCGAGGTGCGTGCGAATGCTTCGCGGCGTCAGTCCGCCCAGCTTCTCGATGCTCATGATGGCTTTCTCAATGGCATCATCGCCCACCGTGCCCGTGTCATGTGTATCGACATAAAGCGACAGCGGCTTCGAAACGCCAATCGCATAGGCCAACTGGATCGTGCACCGTGTGGCGAGGCCAGCCGCCACAATGTTCTTCGCCAGATAGCGCGTTATATAAGCGGCGGAACGATCCACCTTGGTCGGGTCTTTACCGCTAAACGCGCCACCGCCGTGTGGCGCCGCGCCGCCATAAGTATCCACAATGATCTTGCGTCCGGTCAGGCCTGCATCACCATCTGGCCCACCGATTTCAAAGCTGCCGGTCGGGTTGATGTGATATTCTGTTTCGGTGAGGAGGGCGGCGGGGAGGATCTCCGTCACAACCCGCTTCACATAAGCGTGCAACTCAGCTTCCTTCGCGCCTTCATCATAGCCCTTGGCGTGTTGGGTCGAGACAACGATTGCGGTAGCCGCAACCGGAATGCTGCCTTCATAGCGCAAGGTGACTTGGCTCTTGGTATCAGGCTCAAGGAACGGAGCAGCGCCCGAATGTCGGTCTGCCGCCATCCGCTCAAGGATTTTGTGGCTGTAATAAAGTGTGGCCGGCATGAGATCGGGCGTCTCGTCGGTCGCGTAGCCGAACATAATGCCTTGGTCGCCCGCGCCCTCATCCTTATTGCCGCTCGAATCAACGCCCTGCGCGATGTGTGCCGATTGGCCGTGCAGATTGTTCATGAAGGTCAGCGTTTGCCAATGAAAGCCCTCTTGCTCATAGCCAATTTCCTTCACTGTTTTGCGCACGGTGGCTTCAATCTCGGCCTGCGCGCCATCGGCCCAAACGCCGTTCTCAAACACGCCCTTGCAACGAATTTCTCCGGCGAGCACGACCAATTGCGTGGTGGTCAGCGTTTCGCACGCAATCCGCGCCTCGGGGTCTTTTGAGAGGAACAGATCGACAATCGCATCTGAAATCTGATCGGAAACCTTATCGGGGTGGCCCTCGGAGACGGATTCGGAGGTGAAGAGATAATCGTGACGCATGGTTTGTCCAGTTCGGTTAGCTGTTTCTGCGCGTATAAAGAATACTTTATGTGCGGTTGCGCCCTTAACGCCTTCGCCGTGCCAGTGCAATCCCGATTGCGCCGAGAATGAAGGCGAACGTGAGCGGGATCGTGTTGCCGTATTTTGAGAAGAAGGTGGGCGGCGCGGCGGGGGGAATTGCGCTGATGATTGTGCCTTGGGTGTTGAGAGGGGCAAACTCCAAAACTTCGCCGTTCGAATCAATGACGGCGCTAATCCCCGTGGTTGTCGCACGGATGATTGGCAGTCCTTCCTCCAGCGCGCGCAGTTGGGCTTGCGCGAGATGCTGCGGCGGCCCCCAATCGCCGAACCACGCATCGGTGGACGGGTTGAAGATGAAATCGGGCCGGTTGGTGCGATCAACCACTTCACCCGAGAAAATTACCTCATAACAGATCAGCCCACCCATTTTGCCGAAACCCGGCACGTTGAGCGTGTGCGGGCCGGGGCCGGGCATGAAATCCAGATCGCCGGGGACGAGGCGGTTAAGGCCGATCCGGCTGAGGATGGCGCGCATCGGCAGATATTCACCACCCGGCACGAGATGTGCTTTGTCATAGCGGCCTACGATCTCTGCCTTCGCGTTGAGCAGGAAGATACTGTTGCGCGCGGCTTTCAGGTGGTGGCTGTCATCAAACACCAACGCATCACCGCCCGCCGCGAGAATGTCCTTCGGGCCGAGGATAGAGGCGAGCCGCTCTCGCGCCCAAGGTTCATCCTCAACAAAGTCGGTCAGCGCGCCTTCGGGCCAGAGGATGAGGCGGGTGCGGTTAGGTTCAGCCGCACCAGACAGGCGCATATGCTTGATAAGGTTGTTGAAATTCTGTTTGGAATCGTTGCCAATGTCTTCAGGGATATTGGGCTGGATGATGGTGACGTGGGGGTAGGTTAGCTCTTCGGCAGACCTCGTCATCGGGATGGAGAGACCGCCGAGCCAGAGAAGGAGGATGGCAATCGTCCCGCCACAGAGATGCCACCAATGCTTCAGCATCAATAAGATGCCACTAAGCAGCAGCGTAACTCCAGATACGCCATAAGTACCCAGATATGGCGCGAGTTCTCGAAGCCCTGACGGCTCCATCGCTACTCCAATCGGATCCCAGGCAAAGCCGGTGAGCAATGTCGCGCGCGCATATTCGCTGAATATCCAGCAAGCGGTGAAGATGAACGTGAAGGGGAACGCTTTCTCTCGAGACCACCAACTCACCCCCCCCACAGCCCCCACAAACAACCCGATAAACGCCGCCAGTCCCACCACGGCCACCCAGCCCAACCAATGTGGCATATTATCTTGATAGACAAAGGCCTTGGCAATCCAGTTGAAGTTCAGGATGAAATGCCCCCAGCCCCAGAACCACCCACGCCCCGCCGCAGCGCGCCAGTTGGGCGCATCGCGCACCAGCATCATCAGCACCGCCAGCCCGATTAGCGTGAGCGGCCAGAGGTTCAGTGGCGCGAAGCCCGTTGCGGCCATCAATCCGGCGGCAAAGGCGATGAGGCGGGGGTATCGCGCGGCCCAATCTCTCCCCTGTTTGAGTATCTGCATCGCGCCGCTATAGCGCGCGGGATGAGCGTGCGTCCAACCCCCATTTTGCCCTTCAATGACGCAACGATCGTCCAAGCGGCAACGCTTATCGCGCAGGGCCGGCCGGTCGCAGTACCGACTGAGACGGTTTATGGGCTTGCTGGCGATGCCACGAATGGCGCGGCGGTTGCCGCAATCTATGCCGCCAAAGGCCGCCCCAGTTTCAATCCGCTGATTGTGCATGTGCCGGATGAGGCAGCGGCGGAGCGGCTGGCTGTGTTTGAGGACACGGCGCGCGCACTGGCGACTGCGTTCTGGCCCGGCCCGCTCACGCTCGTGCTGCCGCATCATCCCGCAAGCCCCGTCGCGAGCCTCGCGACCGCTGGTCTCCCCACTATCGCCATTCGCGTGCCGGCACACCCGGCGATGCAAGCGCTGCTCACGGCGTGTGGTGTGCCCCTTGCAGCCCCCTCGGCAAATGCCAGTGGCACGATCAGCCCGACGCGCGCGGCGCATGTCGCGGCGAGCCTTGGGGGCCGCATCCCGTTGATCATCGACGGTGGCGCGTGTGCGGTGGGCCTGGAATCTACGATTGTGGCTGTGGATGAAAAGGGCCTACGCCTGCTCCGCCCCGGCGTGGTAACGGCGGAGATGTTGATGGCGGCAACGGGTGTGCCGATCACAACCGCAGCGGGCGATGGCATTGAGGCACCAGGCCAAATGCTGAGCCACTATGCGCCCGCTAAGCCACTGCGGCTGAATGCTCTGGTTGCTGAGACCGACGAATATCTGATCGGCTTTGGGGTGGTCACAGGTCAGTCGTCGCTCAGCGCGTCGGGCGATCTTGTAGAAGCAGCTGCGGCACTGTTCGATCAGCTTCATCGTGCCGATGCCGCAATGCCGCCACGCATTGCTGTCGCCCCAATTCCGGCGCTCGGCCTGGGGCTTGCAATCATTGACCGGCTTACACGGGCGGCGCACGAGTGATTCCCTTTGTTGTCACTTCCCGCTAAACCAGCGCCGAATCACAACAGGACACACGCATGACCCCACCTCTTCGTATCGGCCTAGCGGGCCTTGGCACCGTTGGCGCGGGCGTCATCAAACTGCTCGACGTCAACAAGGCACTCGTCACGCGGCGCGCAGGGCGGGCGATTGAGGTTGTGGCTGTATCGGCACGGGA
>JAYVZY010000256.1:0-1851 GCA_043782885.1 Sphingomonadales bacterium
CTTCTTTGGTCACAAAGGCTATAGCCTTATCGAGGCGTGGGAAAAAGCCGGAAAGCCTGTCGAGTTTCACCTTTATGATGGGGGTGGGCACGGCTTTGGTATGCAAACGCAACACAAAACGAGCGATCTCTGGATGGAACAATTCACCGCGTGGATGGGTGCGCGGGGGTTGCTCAAGAAGTAACGATGAGTATGGCTGTTGGAAGCCGCAGTTAGCGCCTGCGGTCTCACACCTGACGTTCAGATGCTCAGCTAAGTGCCGTTGGATACAGAAAGATTCAGATGCAGATCGGCATTGATGTCACGCTGGACTATTGGTTCAATCAGCAAACGGACATCCTGCTCGCGGTGCAGGCGGCACCGATGACAGATCAGCAGATTGTGCATGGCACGCTCAACCTGTGGGGCTCTGAGCCGATCCTTACTGTTGCCGGCGGGAGCGATATTGGTGCGCGCCATTGGACGACGTTGGGCGTCGGTCAGTCCGTGATAACCTACCAAGCAACTGTGGATGTCAATCGCATCAAACCGGAGATCCGAGGATTGCCGAGCGCGCGGCTGCCGACGCTTGCCGCTCAGGTTATCCCGTTCATCTGGCCAAGCCGTTATTGCGAAGCCGATCGCTTCCGAAGCTTTGTGGCAGCTGAGTTTGGCGATCTCAAAGGCGGCGACTTGGTTCAGGAAATGGTCGGCTGGGTGAACAATCACCTCATTTATGCTCCAGGTTCATCCGACGTCAGCACGACCGCCGCCGATACGTTCATCGCAAGACAGGGCGTCTGCCGCGATTACGCGCATCTTACGGCAGCGCTCATCCGCGCCGCTGATATACCGGCACGGCTGGTATCGGTTTATGCGCTCGGGTTGGCGATCCCGGATTTTCACGCTGTCGTTGAAGTCTGGCTGGAGGACGCTTGGCATATCATTGATGCAACCGGCCTTGCCCCTGTCGAGACGATGGTGCGGATCGCCGCCGGCCGAGATGCGACGGACATCGCATTTATGACGGCGTTCGGGGACGCACAACTCAACACCCAATCCGTATCGATTCATCAGAGCGGATTTTAAGGTCACGACACCACTCCGGCTGGAACAAATGTCTCAGACGGCCGTTTCCTTTTTGGGGCGCGTTTGCGCGCAAAACCAATTGCCAGCAACGTTGATTGCATGCCATCTGAAATCAATACCCTGACTCAATTGACATGCCCGCGAATACGGCGGACATGTCAATGGTGCGGCCAATTGAAAAACGAACCACTATAATCGATGTCGCGCGCGTGGCTGGCGTGTCACATAAAACCGTGTCGCGCGTACTCAACGGCGAGCCACATGTCCGTCCAGAACTCCATGAGCGCGTGCAAGCGGCAGTCAAGCAACTCAATTATCACCCCAATTTGCTCGCCCAGAGTCTCGTTCGGCGGCGCTCCTTTTTGCTCGGATTGGTCTATGAAAATCCCAGTCCAAGCTATATCGTTGAACTCCAAATGGGGGTGCTCGACCGACTGACCAACGAGCGTTACCGGCTGATCGTGATTCCCGTGCGTTCAGTGCGCGAGAATGCGCCGGAGATTGTCGGGCTGTTGCGCTCGGCTGCGCTAGATGGCGTTGTGCTTGCCCCACCCGCTTCCGATCACCCACAAATTCTTGAGGATCTGCGCGCCGCCGGCATTGTCTTCGCTCGAATCGCTCCAACGCGACTGCTCGACATCGGTGCGAATAACCTCGTCGATGATGTCGCGGCCGCCCGCGAAGCAGCCAGCTACGTGATCAACCTCGGCCATCGCGACATCGCGATTATCAAGGGTGACGCAACGCACCATTCGAGCGAGGCACGGCTGATTGGCTATTCGC
>JAYVZY010000257.1:0-1928 GCA_043782885.1 Sphingomonadales bacterium
CCTAAGGAACCAACGATGACCAATGAGATGATGAACCTTCGTGCGCTTGTAGAGCACGGAGCCACAGGCAATGCTCCGGGGAGTATTGCACGGCGAGGCCTGACAGCGATATTTTACGCGATATGATCAGCTTTGCCTCTGAGCGGCTGATGGAGATGGAGGCGAGTCGATTATGCTGCGCAACAACGGCTGTTGGGCGTGTGCTTGCCACATCGCCATCACGCCAACGAGCGGCGATGTGAAGGTGGAGCGCCTTACCATAGTGGTCGATACCGACATTGTGGTGAACGTGCTTCAGCTTAAACGCCAAGTATAAGCAGACAGCCTGATGGGCGTCGCCATTGCACTGCATGAGGAAATGACGTTTAGTGAAGGCGCAATCACATCGGGCGGCTGGCTGACCTATCCGATATTAACGATGGGGAAAATGCCCGAGATTAAAGTGGTGCTCGCGCATTTACCGAAGCGGGCATTTACGGCCAAGGATCAGAAAGCGCCAACGCCCTCGCCGCACCCGCTATCGCCGCCGCTTTCTTCGATGCGACGGGCAAACCCGGGCGCCGCTCCCCTCTCAACCCGGAGCATGTGACGGCGATGCTGATTGCTTAGGCGGGGCTACCGTTCAGCCTAAAGCCATCACACCCTAGAGGCGCACCTCCGCCCGATGTGCTGCGCTGGTGTTCCCGGCCTGAAGCACAGTCATCACATTGAGCGCATCGTCGACCGCGACTGGATTCGCGCCGTGCCCGTTGAGCGCATCGCGCACCTTCGCGTAGAACGCCGCATAATCACCACGTGCACTCTCGATCAGGCTCTCACGCACCGCCCCATCATCATCCATGCGCGTCAGCATTCCGGGCTGGGCGTCGATCCCCCAGTGCGTGTTGCTCGGCGTGAGGCCAGCCTTCGACTGCCCCTCTTGCGGATCGAGGCCATGTTTGATGAAACTTCCCTTTGTGCCATGCACCGCAAAGCGCAAGCCGCCATTATGTGTGCTTTGCGACATGTGCAGGATAACACGCAGCTTTGCATAGCGCAGAACCACATGCGCATAATCGGCCGCTGACGTATCGTCACGCTGCTGGTCAATATCGGCGCACACGGCCAGCGGCATCCCGAACAAATGCAGCGCCTGATCAACCAGATGTGGGCCAAGATCTTGCCACACGCCCGCTGCTCGCTCGTCTTGCCAGCGGACGGCACGATGCGGACGCAGGCGGTCAAAATGGCTCTCAAACTGAACGATCTCGCCGAGCGCACCTTCGGCGATGAGCCGCTTGATTGTGAGATAATCAGCGTCCCAGCGGCGGTTCTGGAAAATCGTCAGCATCCGCTTGCGCTCAGCTGCGCGCGCCGCGACGGCCTCTGCTTCAGCCAATGTCGGCGCAAACGGCTTATCGATGACCACATGCTTGCCCGCGTCGAGTGCGGCCAGTGCCTGCGAAACATGGAGATGATCGGGTGTTGCGAGAACGATGAGATCAATCAAGGGCTCGCGGAGCACCTCTGTCAAATCGCTCACTACGGCAATGTTGGGCAGATCGGCCTGCACTTTTGCAGCATCACTCGACACAACACACGCAAGGTCGAGCCCGTCGACAGCTTGGATTAGCGGTGCGTGGAACACCTTACCGGCCAAGCCATAGCCGATGATCGCAACGCGGATGGGGCTAAGCATATTTATCTCCGGAACACGAATAACACCGGCAGGGGTGTGCCAACCTCCACACCCTTTGCCCCAGCGCTATTTTTTCAGCAACCTGCGTCCATCCATCCACACCAAAAATTCGGTCATCCAGAGATCGCTCGTTTTGTGTTGCGTTTGCATGCCAAAGCCGTGCCCACCCCCATCATAAAGGTGAAACTCGACAGGCTTTCCGGCTTTTTCCCACGCCTCGATAAGGCTATAGCCTTTGTGACCAAAGAAG
>JAYVZY010000258.1:0-6342 GCA_043782885.1 Sphingomonadales bacterium
GCCTAAACCCGCTAACGCCCGCCGCCATGACTGATCCCACCAACGGCCAGAACCGCCGCACCTTTGCCATCATCGCCCACCCTGATGCTGGGAAGACCACTCTCACCGAGAAGCTGCTGCTCTTTGGCGGGGCGATCCGCATGGCGGGCGAGGTCAAGGCGCGTGGTGCGAACCGGCGCGCGCGGTCTGATTGGATGAAGATCGAGCAGCAGCGCGGCATTTCCGTCAGCTCATCGGTGATGACGTTTGAGCGCGAGGGGCTGACCTTCAACCTGCTGGACACGCCGGGCCATGAGGACTTCTCGGAGGACACCTATCGCACGCTGACCGCCGTAGATTCCGCTGTGATGGTATTGGACGCCGCGCGCGGCATCGAGGCGCAAACCCGCAAGCTGTTCGAAGTGTGCCGGATGCGCAACGTACCGATCATCACCTTCATCAACAAGGTGGATCGCGAGGGGCGGGCGCCGTTTGCGCTGATTGATGAGGTGGCGAATCAATTACAACTCGATGTCTGCCCGATGAGCTGGCCGGTGGGTATGGGCATGGATTTTGAGGGGGTTTACGATCTCGATCACCAACGGCTGCGGCGCGGTGTGGGTGAGCCGGATGTGCAATGCACGGGGCTGGATGATCCCAAGCTGGATGCCGAACTCTCCGCAACGGGCGTGTCCTTGTTGCGCGAAGAGGTTGAACTGGCGCAGGCGGGCTATTCCGAATTTGATACCGCGCGCTATCAGGCGGGCGATCTAACACCGGTTTACTTTGGTTCGGCGCTCAAGGAATTCGGTATCGGCGAGCTGGTCGATGCGCTCGCCCGCTTTGCGCCCGGCCCGCGTATGCAGCCCGCCAGCCCCGCACCGGTTTCGCCCGATGATCCCAATGTCACCGGCTTCATCTTCAAGGTGCAGGCGAATATGAACCCGATGCACAGGGATCGGGTGGCGTTCATGCGGTTGTGCTCGGGCCGATTCAAACGCGGGATGAAGCTCAATCAAGTGGGCACTGGCAAGTCGATCGCGGTGCATAGCCCTATCCTCTTTTTCGCGCACGAGCGTGAGGTGGTTGATGATGCCTTTCCGGGAGACATCATCGGCATTCCCAACCACGGCACGCTGCGGGTGGGCGATACGCTGACCGATGGCCCGATGGTGACGATCACCGGCCTGCCGAATTTCGCGCCAGAAATACTGCGCCGCGTGGTGCTCAAAGACCCGACCAAGACCAAGCAGCTGCGCAAGGCGCTCGATGATTTGTCGGAAGAGGGCGTTATTCAGGTGTTCAACCCCAATATCGGCGCGCAGTTCATCGTCGGCGTGGTGGGGCAATTGCAGCTCGACGTGCTGATTTCGCGGCTGGAGGTGGAATATAAGGTGGAGGCGGTGCTAGAGGCCTCACCCTGGGACACCGCGCGCTGGATGGCGAGCGATGACAAAATTGCGCTCAAGGCCTTTCTCGATCTCAACAAAGCCAACACCGCCACCGACCGCGATGGCGCCCCCGTGTTCCTCGCCAAAAGCCTGTGGGATTTGAACTATGTCACCGATCGCAACAAGGCGATCCGCTTTACGGGGATCAAGGAGCGGGAGTAGTTTACGAGGCCATCTCAGTCGCGGATTGCCACCCATGTCGCCGCATGATCACTTGCCTTTTCACGCGCGCGGTGATCTTTATCAACACCGGCATCCACTAACCGATCTGCGGTCTCTGGCGACAGGAGTAGATGGTCGATTCGGAACCCCGCATCGCGCTGCCATGCGCCAGCTTGGTAATCCCAGAACGTCCAGAGCGGGCCTATGGGGTGAATTTGTCGTAGCGAATCTGTCCAGCCCTGCGCACAAAGGCGGCGGAAGGCCGCACGCGATTCGGGCTGCATCAACGCGTCATCCCTCATGGCGGCAGGGTTCGCGATGTCCATATCGGTGGGGATGACGTTGAAATCACCCGCGAGGACGGTTGGAATTTCGAGCGCCATCAGCTCCGCTGCGCGCAGCCGCAGCCGCTCCATCCAGCGCAGTTTATAGTCGAACTTCGGGCCGGGCTGCGGGTTGCCATTGGGCAAATAAATGCTGGCGATGCGCACGCCGCCAACATCCGCCTCGATATAGCGCGCCATTTCATCCTCGGGCTCGCCATCCAGTCCTTTGCGCATCAGCGTCGCCGGTTTACGCGAGAGGATCGCGACGCCGTTGAAGCCCTTTTGCCCGTGCACCAACGCATGATAGCCCGCCGCTTGTATGTCTGCGAGCGGGAAGCCCGCATCCTGACATTTGATTTCCTGGAGGCAGGCGACATCGGGTTGCGTTTCGGCGAGCCACTCGGTCAGTCGCTCCAACCGTGCGCGAATGCCGTTGACGTTGTAGGTGGCGATTTTCATTAAACCGAGAAGCTCGATCCACACCCGCAGCCGGTGGCGGCATTCGGGTTTGTTACGCGAAAGGCGGCACCGCCCAAACTCTCGACATAATCCACCGCAGCTCCTGCGACGAGGTCAAGACTCATCGGATCAACCACGAGCCGCACACCATCGCGAGTGGTGATGCTGTCATCGGCGGCGGGCGTGTCGGCCAATTCAAACTTATATTGAAAGCCCGAGCAACCGCCGCCTTCCACCGCGAGGCGTAAGATCGCTGGCTTGGCTTGCTTGGCGGCGATCATCGCAACGCGTGCGGCGGCGGAGGGGGTGAGGTCTACGGTTTGCGTCATAGCCGGAAGATAGGCGCAAATAGCTCAAAATACCAGTCCGTCATTCCGGCGGCGGCTGAGTTACCAGCGCGCTGCCGCAGTTTCGTCTGAGTCGCGCGCGTCAACCCAAGAGGAACGTCCATCCGCAAACGTCTCGCGTTTCCAAAACGGCGCGTCAGTTTTGAGGCGATCGATGAGGAAGGCGCAGGCTTCCAGCGCCGCAGCGCGGTGCGTGGCGGCGGTTCCGACAAAGACGACCGGATCACAGGGATGGAGTGGGCCGACCCGGTGGATGATCGTGACATTATGGAGACTCCACCTGGCATTGGCTTGATCAGCGAGCGCCATCAGTGCCGCTTCAGTCATGCCTGGGTAATGATCGAGATGGAGTTCGGTAAGGCCGTCCTCTCCCCTTACAATGCCCGTGAAACTGGCAATACCACCAACCCCGTTCGCGCGGAGGGTGGCGAGTTCTCTCCCTTCATCGAACGGCTCTCGTTGAACCAAGATGCGGATCATCCCCCAGTCACCGGCGGGAAGAAGGCGATCTCGCGCGCATCGCCAATTGCCGTTGTCAGCGGCACCATTTTTTGATCCAGCGCTGCGCGCAGTTTCTCTGGTCGCGCAAACGCTTCGCTATATCCACCCCCACGCGCCTTCAGCCACGCCGCCAAATCAGTCAGTGTCAAAACCTCCGCAGGCAGCGCGACCTTCTCCTCGCCAACCCCAACCTGCTCGCGCACCCAGGCGAAGTAGAGGAGCACTCGTTCCATTGCTCAATCCATATGCTTCAGGCCGATGCGGAGATAATCCCAGCCTGTGATCATAGTTAGTCCCGCTGCCAGCCACAATGTGATCAATCCAACATATTCAGCGAGCGGAAAATCGGGCAGGCCATTGCCGAGGATGAGCGCGCCGAGCGCAATGATCTGAAGTGTCGTCTTCCATTTCGCGAGCTGACTTACGGGCACCGATACCTGTGCTCCAGCCAGAAACTCGCGCAGACCAGACACAGCGATCTCGCGCAGCAGAATGATCAGTGCGGCCACCACGTGCCAATCTTCAATCACCCGCACCGCAACAAGCATCAGGATAACGCTCGCCACCATGATTTTGTCGGCAATCGGATCGAGAAAGATACCGAGCTTGGACACAGTGCCCTGCGCGCGCGCCAGATAGCCATCGAAGTAATCGGTGATGCCCATCAGCGCATATAAGCCAAACGCGGCAAGGTAGCCCGTCTCCCAGCCGCGATCCCAAAGCAGCGCAACAAGCATTGGCACCATGAAGATACGCGACAGTGTGAGGATGTTGGGCAGCGCGCGCACGTATTAATTCCCCAACCCGACCAAGGTCGCCAATCCGAGAAAAGCAAAGAACCCCATCACATCGGTCATCATTGTCACGAACACTGTAGAAACGACTGCCGGATCGATTTTCACTTTCTCCAGCCCCAACGGGATGAGAATACCAGAGATGCCCGCGACAACCGAATTGATCACCCAGGCCGCCAACAGCACCACACTCAGCAACGTATTATGATAGAGAAACTGGCAACCAACCGCCATCAATACGCCCAGTCCTAATCCATTGGCGAGCGCGATCATAAACTCACGGCCGATCATTCGCATGGTGTTTGATGCGGTGAGCTGGTTGGTGGCGAGCGCGCGGACGACGACCGCCATCGTCTGCGTTCCCGCATTCCCGCCCATGCCAGACACGACGCCCATGATTGCCGAGAGGATGACGAGGTGCGAGATGGTGTTCTGAAAGAAGGCAATCACCCCCGCCGCGAGGATGGCGGTGCCGAGGTTGACGAGAAGCCACCACATCCTGCTCTTAATGGTCTCCAGAATCGGCTGATTGATGTCCCCATCGCCTGCGCCAGACAGCTTCAGCGCATCTTCGCCCGCTTCTTCCTGAATGACGTGGACGACGTCATCGACGGTGATCATCCCGATCAAGCGGCCGGAACCATCCACAACCGCCGCTGAAATCAGCGCGTATTTCTGGAAGAGCAGCGCCACCTCTTCCTGATCCATATCCACCGGAATCAGTGTCTGCTCGCGCTTCATTACATCGGCCATCGGCACGCTGCGCTGCGTGCGCAGTACCCATGAGAGTTGGCACGAGCCTATCGGCTTATGGCTCGGATCGACAACGAATATCTCCCAGAAATCGGTCGTCAGATCCTGGTTTTCACGCAAGTAATCGATCACCTGACCAACCGACATATGCTCCGGTACCGCGATCAGCTCGCGCTGCATCAAGCGCCCGGCGGACTCCTCGGGGTACGACAGCCCCTCTTCAATCGCCGCACGATCATCCGGCGACATCGCGCGCAACACCGCGCGCTGGTCATCCTCATCCATGTCCTCGATGATCGCAACGGCATCATCGGTGTCCATGTCAGCGGCGAGTTCGGCCACTTCTTGCGGTTCGTAGGTGTCGATCAGCTCCTCGCGAACGTGATCGTTCATTTCGGCGAGCACGTCGCCGTCAATCAGATCATCAATCGCATCGGAAAGCGCTGGGCGTTGGTCGTTCGGCGTAAGCTCATACAGATCGGCAATGTCTGCGGGGTGGAGCGGTGCGACCAGTTCGCGCGCCTTTTCGGGGTTGCCCTCCTCAACATAGCGCAAAACCTCCGACACGAACGCCGGTTCAAGCCGATTTTCTTCGTCATGCCGACTTTGCGGCGCGATGAGCGTATCTGGCAGCGTTTCATCGCTCATAGGGCTGCCCTTGCGTTCGAGTGAGTCTCAAACGCTCCCCTAATGCGATGTGCCGGTTAGATCAATGTCGTTTGGCGGCGCGTGCCTCGGCAATTGCGGCTTTGAGGTCGTCGTAGCCCACGGCTCCTGACAAGAGCTTATTGCCAATCACCCAACTAGGCGTTCCGGTAATCCGGAGTTGCTGCGCAAGTGTGAGGTTTGCGTTAATTTCAAAACGCAAATCTGTCGCTTTGGTGGCGGTGGAAACTGGGCGAATGAGCCCCGCTTCGTGCGCGGCTATGGTGAGCTGCTTGTCCTCAGCGCCACCCGTCGCATAGACCGCGTTATGAAAGGCGTGCCACTGTGGCGCATTGCGCGCGAGCGCTAGGCTGACCAGAGCCGCCGCGTCGCTCTGAGCACCGAGCACTGGTAGTTCCCGATACACAACGCGCAATTGCTTATCCTCCTTCAGCAGCCGTGCAACATCCGCCACACTCGCGCGACAATAGCCGCAATTATAGTCGAAAAATTCGGTGAGGGTGACGTCACCCTTCGGATTGCCGTCCCATTCATAGCCAAACGGGGTTTCGATGGCGGTGCGGTTGCTGCTGATAACGGCGGCGCGTTGCCGATCTTCCAGCACCTGCAATGCCTCGGGAATAATCTCGGGATGGGCCAGGATATAATCATGAACGATCGCTTCGGTCGCCGCGCGATCTAAGGGCGCGGCAAGCGCAGGGGCGGCAGTGAGGAGCGCGAGCGCAACAAATGGTCCGATGATCTTCATACCTGCCTAATGCTTGTGCTTCTTGCTCTTCTCAAGCTCATTCTTAGCGATCAGCTCAATATCTTGTGCGCGCAGCGAATCGGGAGAGCCTTGGGGCAGTCCGGCATAAGCGATTTGCGCATTGCGGAGCGCGACCGGCCAGCGTTGCGCCATTTG
>JAYVZY010000259.1:0-2034 GCA_043782885.1 Sphingomonadales bacterium
TCTATGTTTCGGGGCAATTGCTGACCGAAGATTATTACGTGGCCAATAAGCTGATGAAGGGTTTCATCGGCTCTGGCAATATCGATACCAATTCGCGGCTCTGCATGTCGAGTGCGGTCACAGCGCATGTCCGGGCGTTTGGTGAGGATATTGTGCCCTGCTCATATGATGATCTCGATGAAGCCGACCTCATCATCCTCGTCGGATCGAACACCGCGTGGTGCCATCCGGTTGTGTGGCAGCGGATAGAGGCGGCGCGGGAGAAGCGCGGCACCAAGCTCATCGTGATCGACCCACGCAAGACCGAGACTGCGGAGCGCGCTGACCTTCACCTTGCCATCGCGCCAGATACGGATGTCGCGCTGTTCAACTGGCTGCTCCAGCACATGCGTGAAACCTGGCAGCTTGATGGACTGTATTTGGCCGACCATGTACATGTGCCACCGGGGTTTTGGGAGATGCCAAAACTTGATGTCGCCAAGGTCTGCGACGTTCCAGCCGCCAACCTGCAAGCCTTTTACGATGTGTTTACAGCGCACCCGCGCACCGTCACGCTGTTCAGCCAAGGTGTGAACCAATCGACGAGTGGCACCGACAAGGGCAACGCGATCATCAACGTGCATCTTGCGACCGGACGGATCGGCAAGCCGGGCGCGGGGCCGTTTAGCATCACCGGCCAACCCAACGCGATGGGCGGGCGAGAAGTCGGCGGGCTGGCCTCCACGCTCGCCGCACACATGGGATTTTCGGCGGAGGAGCGAGATCGCGCGCAACGCTTCTGGCAATCACCAACCATGTGCTTCGGAGCCGGACTGAAGGCGGTCGATATGTTCGATGCGGCGGCAGTGGGCAAAATCCGCGCGCTGTGGGTCATCGCCACCAACCCAGCCGTTTCGATGCCCGATGCGCGCAAGGTGCGCGTGGCGCTCGCCAATTGTCCGTTCGTTGTTGTCTCCGATTGCATCGCGCAAACCGACACGATGACCTACGCCAACGTGAAGCTCCCTGCGCTCGGCTGGGGGGAAAAAGAGGGCACGGTAACGAACTCCGAGCGCCGCATATCGCGCCAACGCGGCTTCATGGCGGCACCCGGCGAGGCCAAGCCCGATTGGTGGGCGCTATCGCAAGTGGCGCTCAAGATGGGCTTTGAGGGGTTCGACTATGCCCGCCCGGCTGAAATCTTCCGCGAATTTGCTGCGATGACCGCATTTGAGAATGAGGGCGCGCGGCTGCTGAACCTTCGCGATCTCGTGTCCGTAAGCGATGCCGATTATGCCGCGCTACGCCCCACCCAATGGGGAAGCGCTTCCCCCTTCGAGTCCGGCCATTACCCCACGCGCAGTGGTAAAGCACAGATCGTTGTCGTGGCATATCAGCCGCGCAACGATCAGTCTCGTACCTTTCCGCTCACGCTCAATACGGGCCGTTATCGGGATCAGTGGCATACCATGACGCGCACGGGCCTCTCCCCAAAACTCTCGCAGCATCGTCGTGAGCCGATGGTAGAGGTGCACCCCGATACGATGCAGCGCATGGGGCTGTCGGATGGTGGTCTGGCGCGGGTGAATACCGCATCTGGCAGCAGCGCTTACCGCGTGCAGAGCGCGGAAGGCCAGCGGCGGCGCGAGCTTTTTATACCCATTCATTGGACGGATCAGACCAGTGCTGAAGGTCGCACCGGACTGCTCCCCAGCCAAGCGCGTGATCCGCATTCCGGCCAGCCAGGCTTCAAGAATACGCCCGCAACCATCGCGTCGGTTCACACTGACTGGACAGGCTTTCTCATCACACGCGATGACCCGCCCACGCCCGATTGTCTCTATTGGACAAGAATCCGGGTGGCAGACGGTTGGCTGACCGAGGTTGCGGGCGTTGGCGATCCCACGTCGATGCTGTCGCTCCTCCCCAGCGGCGATTTGGCGGAGGTGCATGACGCCCGGCGCAGGATCATCCGTGCGGCGATCGTCGAAGATGATCGGCTTGTGGCGGCATTATTCATCAACAGCGGTGATCGGCACTTGCCGCGCGATTGGC
>JAYVZY010000260.1:0-2514 GCA_043782885.1 Sphingomonadales bacterium
AAAACTTCAGTCATTATTCATCCTTTCAGGTTGGAACCAGGGTGAACGATTAACGCTAGGTTTCTGTTTGGCGGAGGAGGGGAGTGATCTCATCGAGTGACGCGGTGATGATGGCGAACATACGATCAAGCTCGTCGTCGGTGATCACATAGGGCGGGCAAAAGACGATGGAGTCGCGCACCGCACGCACCATCAATCCGCGCCGAATACACGCATCACGCAACGCGATGCCCGACGTTTGGGTCGTGCCAAAGCGCTTGTTCGTGCCCTTTTCAGACACGAGTTCGATGGCACCGATGAGCCCAAGTGAACGGGCTTCCCCCACGATGGGGTGTGCGCGAATGGCATCCATATGGGCGGCAACGCGTGGTGCCAGATCATCGCGGATACGCTCAACCAGTTTCTCCCGTTCAATAATCTCAAGGTTCCGGAGCGCTACCGCTGCGGCAACGGGATGGCCCGAATAAGTGAAGCCGTGGACGAAATCATCGTCCGACGTCCGCAGCGTCTCAATGATGTGGCTGCTGACGCCTGTCGCGGAGATCGGGAGGTAGCCTGATGAGAGGCCCTTCGCCATTGAAACGATGTCCGGCTTAATACCATAATGTTGAAAGCCGAACCACGACCCCAACCGCCCAAAGCCGCAAATCACCTCATCGGACACGAGGAGAATGCCATATTTGCGGCAGATCGCTTCTACGCGCGGCCAATAGCCGTTGGGCGGGATGATCACGCCACCGGCACCCTGCACCGGTTCGCCAATAAATGCGGCAACATTCTCTGGGCCAACCGCGAGAATGCGCTCCTCAATCTCAGCCGCCGCGCGCGCCGCAAACGCCGCCTCATCCTCGCCAAACCCTTCAGCGAATTGGTAGGGTTGCATAACGTGCTCGACATCAATCATCGGCTTGTCATCTTGCGCGTGCATGTAGCTCATGCCACCAAGACCGGCGGACGCGGTGGTTGAGCCATGATAGGCGTTGCGCCGACTGATGAAAATCTTGCGGTTCGGTTCGCCTTTCAATTTCCAATAATAGCGCACCAGCCGGAACACGGTGTCATTCGATTCGGAGCCGCTAT
Source organism: Sphingomonadales bacterium (assembly GCA_043782885.1). GTDB lineage: Bacteria > Pseudomonadota > Alphaproteobacteria > Sphingomonadales > Sphingomonadaceae > JAGWQR01. The sequence goes on from JAYVZY010000260.1 coordinate 1,081, forward strand.
TGTTGAAGAAGATGTGCTGTAAATCGCCACCAAGCAGCCCGGCAAGTTTTGCCGCCAGCTCAATCGGCGGTGGTGTCGCAGTCTTGAAGAAGGTATTGTAAAATGGAAGCTCGATCATCTGATCGCGGGCCACATCAGCCAGCTCGGTGCGGCCATAACCCACGGCAACACACCAAAGCCCCGCCATCCCATCGAGCATCGCAAGGCCCTCTGAATCATAGATCGTTGACCCTTCAGCGCGAGTGATGATCCGGCTGCCGCCCATATCGCGTTGCAGCTTGTAGGAGGAATGCGCGGGCAAATGATGCGCCACATCGAGCTCCCGCAAGCGCGCACCGTCATAATTTCTGTTTAACATGGTCGTTCCTCTTCTTAAGCCATTAAAATCGCAGGTGCTTGCGGGTGCCAATGTAGCCAGACGGGCTGGCCATCATCAAAACCGCGCTCGTCATAGCGCCGCATATTGGGCCGCAACACCTTCATCAAAAAGTTGCCAACGCGCACATCATACACGGTCTCAGAGCCGAGATAGGCGCTGTGATGAATGATCCCGGCGACGAGATTGTGTCCCTCCGGTGCGTCGTTCAGTTTGGGAATATGCTCATCGTCGCGCGCCAGCATCTCGATCTTCTCGGGGCGGATGGCGGCCCAGACCGTAGCGCCGGTTGAGCCCGAGACACCATGGTCGAGATAGACTTTCCCGTTGATCGCTGGCACGTCAATGACCGCATGATCGCGCTCGTCTGCAACCAATTGGCCTTCAAGCATATTGACGCTCCCGATAAAATCCGCCGTGAAGCGGTTGGCGGGATATTCATAGAGTTCGTTTGGCGTGCCGAGTTGCTGCAACGTGCCATTGTTGATGAGCGCACAGCGATCAGCCATCGCCAGCGCTTCATCCTGATCATGCGTCACCATCACGAAGGTGACACCGATTTTCATCTGGATTTGCGTCAACTCATCGCGCATCGCTTCACGCAACTTGGCATCGAGCGCGGAGAGCGGCTCATCCAGCAACAGCACCTTTGGCCGTTTCACCAGCGCGCGGGCGAGCGCCACGCGCTGCCGTTGCCCGCCGGAGAGTTGGTCAGGCTTGCGCCCGCCATAGCCCTCCAGCTTCACCAGTGCCAACGCGTCCGCAACACGCTGCGCGCGCTCGGCGACCGGCACCTTGTCAATTTTCAGTCCGTAAGCCACATTATCGGCCACGCTGAGATGCGGGAACACGGCATAGCTCTGGAACACCATATTGACCGGGCGCTTGTTCGGCGGAACGGTACTCATATCGGCGCCATCGATGAGGATGCGGCCCTCCGTGGGCACTTCAAACCCCGCAAGCATCCGCAGCAACGTGGTTTTGCCGCAGCCCGATGGCCCGAGCAGCGCGAAGAACTCTCCCTCACGGATGTGCAGCGAGATATTATCAACAGCCGT
>JAYVZY010000261.1:0-2702 GCA_043782885.1 Sphingomonadales bacterium
TCTTTGCCGCCGAGCCGCCAGCCGCCGGTAATCATCGCCGCCGCGCGCATAGCGAGCGCCATCAGCGCCACATACACAAAGGCAGCGAGAAAGATGGACGTTGCCAGCTCCAGCGATACCTTGCCCCCTGCACGCCCCAAGGCCGCGATCATCGGCGCGATCAGCACCAACGTGCCGCCGCCGAGCAGCACCGCCAGCATCGGTGTAATCGCGAGCATAACTGCCGCCTTCAGCCACCCCTCAAACAACCCGCGCGTACCGCCGAAGAGCACCAGCACAATGAACACCGGCCCCAAGGCCATCACCGCCGCCAGCGCAATGCGCGCCACGATTAATACACCAACGGTGCCGAGGAGCAGCAACAAGCTTGCGGCCCAGAGCAAATCAGCGGGCTTGGGCGAGGTGTTCGCAATCGTCGGCACCGGGCCGGTGGGCGCCACCGCGTTCGCCCCCTGCGCGAGATGGGCGGTGTTCGCGATAACATCAAACAACGTATCGAGCCGCGAAGCAAAAAGCTGCGTCGCGCTCCCCTTGGTGCCAAGCAAGATGCTCGCAATCTGATCGGGTGCCTCCACCAGCAGGTTCCAGCCGACATTTTGATACGCCACCCACGACGTCGCGAAGGTGAGCACCAGCCCCAATTGCAGCATTTTGGGCGTGAGCATATTGAGCCGCATGTTGGCGCGCCCGGTGAGCAAGCCGAGCGCAAACAGCGCCACATAGATCGTTAAGAAAAGCGTGAGCGCCTGCCCCAGCGCACCGTCTGCCCCGAACAGCCGACTGAACGCAACTTCAACCGCCTGCCCCGATTGGCAATCAACACTCCGCAGCGCGTCAGATACGCTCACCGGCCCTTCGGCGGAGAAGGTGGGGCACGCAATCATTCCGCCGCCTCCTTGTGCGCGAGCGGCGCGCCGGGCCAGGCCTTGCTGGTGAGCGGCTCATACCAAGCCGCGGGATCATCACCTAGTTTGGCGCGTAGCTCATCTAGGCGCCGCACGCTCGCCTCGCGCCCTGAAAGCACCGTCAACATCTCGCTCATCCCCGACAGGTCAAGCCGGATCACCACGCTGTGATTGGCGTGACGCACGAGGAAGCAATGGCTGGTGGCGGGAAGCGCGCGGAGCAGCTCCAGCTCATGCGCTGAAAGACCAAAGCCCTCGCAATAATCCTCCGCGCGCGCCTTGGCATTGGGCATGAAGATTTGCGTCGCGGTCTGCTCCACAATCGCTGACGAGATACTGCTTTCCAGCGCATCGCGTGCGCTTTGGGTGCCGAAGCCGACGATGGCATTACGCTTACGCAGCGTTTTGAGCCAATCACGAATGCGCGCGGCGAACACCGGATCATCGAGCGCCTTCCAGCCCTCATCGATCAGGATCATCGCAGGGGACCCATCGAGCCGCTCATCAACGCGGTGGAACAGATACATCATCGTCGGCGTGCGCAGTGTGGGAGCATCGAGCAATTCGGTCATATCAAAGCCGATGACCTGTTGCGACAAATCGAGCGCATCGGTGGCATTGTCGAACAGCCAAGCATTCGAGCCATCGTGTATCCACGGGTCAAGCCGCGAGGCGAGGTCGCCCGCTTCGGGTCGTTTCGATCCGCTTAGCAATTCGCGGAAATAGCGCAGACGGCGGAATTGCGCATTGTTGTCGTAAGCGACATCGACCGCATTCGCGATCAGTTTTTCGTCCTCCGAGTCACGCGGCACCAGCAATGCGCTCAACCACTCAACCAGAAACGCGCGGTTGGTGGCGCTATCTGGCAGCTGCAGCGGGTTGAAACCGGTCGGCTGACCCGGCACCAATTGCGCATAATGACCACCCAACGCGCGGATGAAAATCTCCGCGCCGCGATCCTTATCGAACAAAATCGTGCGCGGTTGCAGCCTTTGTGCTTGCGCAGTGAGGAAGTTCAGCACCACCGTTTTGCCCGAACCCGATGGCCCGATCACGGTGAAATGGCCAAGGTCGCTGGCATGGAAATTGAAGAAATAGGGGGTAGCCGATGTGGTTTCGAACAGGCTGATCGCAGGCCCCCAGTGATTGCCGTCCATCTGCCCGAGCGGAAAGCCGTGCAGCGAGATGAACCCCGCCGCGTTGCTCGTGGAAATCAGCGCGCGTCGCACGGCATAACTCTCATTGCCCGGGAACTGCGCCCAGAAGCCGGGCTCCAGATTGACATCCTCGCGCACCACCACCGCGCCTATATCCGCAAGCGCAGAAGCCGCCTCCGCCAGCGCGCCATCGAGCGCGGGCATCGTCGAGGCACGAACGAGTAGGCTCAGATGATGATCGCCAAACCCCGTTTGCCCACTCACCAGCGCGTCTTTGGCGGAGAGCATCTCGCGGCGCTCGGTCGCAGTGTCATCGTCGGCGGCGCGCAGACGGCGGATCGCGAGGTCCATCCGCTCGCGCGCAATCTGCCGGTCAGCGGGCGCGAAACTCTCGGTCAGCACGCATTCGCTGCTGAGCCGCAGAACCCCATCGATCAACCCCGCGCGCGTGGTGGCGGGATAGTCTTTGACCGAGAGAATACCGGCAAAACCATCACCCTGAAGCTCAAGCGTATCCAGCCCAAAGCTTAGCCGCCGATAAGGGATGTGATTGCCAAGGTCAGTATCCGCATCGGGCCGGAGCACGGGCCGCATTTCGCCATTATAGAGCGCGGAGAGCAATTCCAGCGGCTCTGAGCAA
>JAYVZY010000262.1:0-1559 GCA_043782885.1 Sphingomonadales bacterium
CTGTTGAGCGCGTGCGGCGATGGTGGAGTCGCCTCAACGCCGACGCCCACTCCAACACCAACCCCCACTCCAACACCCACGCCAACGCCAACCCCCGGCCCCGGCGCGACGGCGGAATTCCTCGCAAGCCCGGCTTTGGCTCAAATTCACGCAGACGCGCCGCTGGTGGCTGGGTTCACCGGCAAGGGCGTGGTCGTTGCCGTGATTGACACCGGTGTTGATCAAAACAACGCCGCCTTCGCGGGCCGGATTGACAGCCGCTCGGCGGACTTGGTGAAACCTCAAACAATCTCAGGTGTCACTTACAATGCGGGTCGAGGCACCACGGCCACGCTGCAACCGGTGATTGGTCATGGCACGCAGGTGGCAGGGATTATCGCGGCAGCCAAAGACGGGTTTGGCACGCAAGGCAATGCCTATAATGCGACAATCCTCTCCTATCGCGTCGACAACAGCAACACAGCGCCCAATACAGGTGGCGAAGATGCCACGGCAGAATTTGCCGCGATGGATGCAGCCGCACTCACATCGGCTTCAGCTGCGCCCGTCAAAGCGGTCAACCTCTCAAGCGGTACCTCGTCTACAAACAACGCTGTAATAACCGGTCTTATTTTACCGCATTTGGCCAATCTCGCCGCTGCCAACATCGTCACCGTGTTTGCATCCGGCAATGATGGCTTTGCCACGCCCGACAGTTACGCCCAAGCGGCGCTCGATCCTAATGTTAAAGGCACCGCGATCATCGTGGGCAGTGTCGATGCCAGCAACAAAATATCGAGCTTCACGAACAAAGCGGGCTCAGCCGCCGCCTTCTACATCGTGGCGCCGGGCGAGAGCATCGTCAGCACCCTGTTGGGCGGTGCATCAGGCGCCACCGTTGCCGGAAGTGGCACCAGTTTTGCAGCTCCTTTCGTCACCGGAACGGCGGCAGCGTTGCGTGAGAAATGGCCCAATCTGACCGCAACCCAGATCGTGACCATCATCCTCACATCGGCAACGCCGCTTGGTGTCACTGCCGCGCTGCCCAATGGCGATACCGCCACTTATGGCCATGGGCTGTTGAACGAGCAAGCGGCCTTTGCCTCGCAAGCCCCTGCATCGATCCTCGTCACGCCGCTGAGCGCAACGCAGACGCCCGTTGGTGCAACGCAGGCAACGCGTAGCGCAACGCTCAGCACATTGCCCTTTGTCGGGCAAGGCTTGAGCCTATCCGCGCCGTTCGGCAACGCCTTGACGGGCGCGCCCTTGACGTTCCTCGACAGCTATGGGCGTGATTACACGATTGCCTTGGGCAACCGGATGAGTTTGAGCCATGACAATCTCGCGCAAATTGGCGATCTGAGCGCCGACACGCTCTCAAGCGTCACCGGCACCGCCCAAACGGGCCTAATGAGCTTCGCTCGATTGAGCGGCTTAGGCACCAGCGCGCGCGGTGGCACGCTTGGTGTAAAAAGCGAACAATCCCTGCTCTTGGCGGCAGGCGATGTCCACGCCAGCCTGCATGGCAGTCCCGTCCTTACGGATCACGGCACGATGCTCTGGCACAGCATCGGCAAAGC
>JAYVZY010000263.1:0-1788 GCA_043782885.1 Sphingomonadales bacterium
GCAATTTCGCGGCACCGACGGGAGTTGTATTATGATTAAGATCGCTACTGCGCTGGTTATCTCCAGCTTCCTCATGGTTTCACCTGCCATTGTGATGGCCGCCCCATGCAAAGATGCCAAAGGCAAATTCACCAAATGCCCACCAAAAGCCGCGGTCAAAGCGCCTGCAACGCGCTGCCGCAATGCCAAGGGCCATTTCATGAAGTGCGCCAAGTAAAATGACTGCGCCACCTCGGTTCGCCGGGGTGGCCCGTCTCGTGATAGCCTACCGTCACTGCTGTAAAGAATATCTGGTATCGACATTTGTGATGGGTCGATCCACTGCTTCAAGATGAATACTGTGACCTCGCCCACGATTCTCACGCATCTCGCTCGCCTGGAAGCCGAGAGCATTCACATCATGCGTGAAGTTATGGCAGACGCTGAGCGCCCGGTGATGCTCTATTCGGTGGGCAAAGATTCTGCGGTGATGCTGCATCTTGCTCGCAAAGCCTTCTATCCTAGCCCGCCGCCCTTCCCGTTGCTGCACGTTGATACGACGTGGAAGTTCAAGGCGATGTACGAGTTGCGCGAGAAAGCGGCGCGCGATGCGGGTATGGAGCTGCTGGTCTATCAAAACCCCGAGGCAAAAGAACGCGGGATCAATCCGTTCGATCATGGCCCACTGCACACCGATATGTGGAAGACCGAGGGGCTGAAGCAGGCGCTTGATCTCTACAAGTTTGACGTGGCGTTCGGTGGTGCGCGGCGCGATGAAGAGAAGAGCCGCGCCAAGGAGCGCATCTTCTCATTTCGCACTTCCTCGCATGGTTGGGATCCGAAGAACCAGAGACCCGAGCTCTGGAACCTCTACAACGCCAAGAAAGCGAAGGGTGAGAGCATCCGCGTCTTCCCCATCAGCAATTGGACGGAGCTCGACATCTGGCAGTATATCCACCTCAACAACATCGAGATCGTGCCACTCTATTTCAGCGCCAAGCGCCCCACTGTGGAGCGCGATGGGTTATTACTGATGGTGGATGATGATCGCTTCCCGCTCAAACCGGGCGAAGTTCCCGTCGAAAAATCGATCCGTTTCCGCACCCTTGGCTGCTATCCGCTCACCGGCGCGGTGGAGAGCGAGGCAAAGACGTTGTCCGAAGTTATTCAGGAAATGCTGCTCACCACCACCTCGGAACGCCAAGGGCGAGCCATTGATAAGGATGGCGGCGACGCCAGCATGGAGAAGAAGAAGCAGGAGGGGTATTTCTGATGTCGCTTACCCCCAAGGATTGCGTGATTTATAAAACTGACGATCTGATCGCCTCGGACATTGATGCCTATCTGGAGCAGCACCAGCATAAATCACTGCTGCGCTTCATCACCTGTGGCTCGGTTGATGATGGCAAATCCACGCTCATCGGGCGCCTGCTGTATGACAGCAAGATGATCTTCGAGGATCAACTTGAAGCGCTCCAAGCGGATTCAAAACGCGTCGGCACACAGGGGCAAGAGATTGACTTTGCTTTGCTCGTTGATGGCCTTGCCGCCGAACGCGAACAGGGCATTACGATCGATGTCGCCTACCGCTTCTTCGCGACCGAAAAGCGCAAGTTCATCGTCGCCGACACACCCGGACATGAACAATATACCCGCAACATGGTGACCGGTGCCTCTACCGCCGACCTCGCGGTTATCCTGATTGATGCGCGCAAGGGCGTGCTCACACAGACGCGGCGGCACTCGTATCTCGCGCACCTCATCGGCGTGAAGAACATTGTGCTCGCAATCAACAAGATGGATTTGATC
>JAYVZY010000264.1:0-2746 GCA_043782885.1 Sphingomonadales bacterium
CGCGCATCGACATTGCCGAACGGGCTGAAGCCAGTGATCACGCCGTTGCTCACGGTCACAGCTGAAGGCTGCGAGGTATTTGTCGGTTCACGGTCATCCAGACGCTTGAAGTTGAAGCGGATGAATCCTTTACCGTCTGCGAAATCCTTCGTGATGTTCGCCTTGATCTGATAGCCTTTTTCAGCGGTGTAGCCGATATGGTTGACGCCGTTGCCATCCTTCAGAAAGCCGCCGACATGGAAGCGCAGCGAGTCGCTGACATGGCCACCATAGTCAAAATCGAGGCGTGTTTCCCGGAAGTTGACGCCGGTTGACACGCCAACGGAGCCGCCTTCATTGTCACCGGTCTTCGAAATATAGTTGATCACCGCACCTGGCGCTTGGCTGGTGAAGGTCGATGCCGAACCGCCGCGCACCGCTTCAACGCGATCCACATTGTTGTCAAAACGCAACCAATAATCGTTATTGCCGAACTGAATGTCGCCGAAGAGCACAACAGGGAGACCATCTTCTTGCAACCCAACATATTCGGAACCACCAGTGGAAACGGGCAGACCGCGCACACCGATGTTCGAGTTGCCGCCGGGGCCAGCCGTATCCTGGAGGTTGAGGCCCGGGATGGTGCGCAACACTTCAGCTTCTGAGCGCGGCGTGAAATCTTGAATTTGTTGGTTTGAAACGCTGCTGACCGAGATTGAACTCTTCAATTTCGTCTTGTCACGACCTGACGCCGTAACAACGATCGTATCGAGACCTGTCGTTTCAGCGGCAGCCGCAGCGGGCTTGGGAGCTGTCTGCGCGAAGGCGGGGACAGCGGCGGTTGCGAGGCCGAGTGCGGCCAGCGAAACGCACGAATGCAATAGCGATTTGGTCATAAATTCCTCTCTGGTTTGACATCCAAACGACGGTTGCGGGTTAAAGCGCATACCTTCATTCCGCCGTTTGACGCATTACGCTAAGGATTACAAGAAAAATCGCAATCGATTGTGAAAAAAGAAAAACCGGTTCGTTTTGTTGTATTTATGTCACATGATTGTCATGATTTTGCGGCCACAACGCGGGAGTGTTGCGTCAAAAGTGGCAGTATATCCCCAATTTTGCATGTTTTGCGGAACAGCCCTTACGCGCCGTAGGGCTTGTCCTCATGCAGCGGCACACCGGCGTGCACGTAAGCGGGGGCCTCGATCAGAACGAAGACGATCCGGCGCGGCGCAGTGGTGGCGTTGCGCCACAGGTGGCTGGTGCCGCGCTGCACGATGATGCTCCCTGCCCCGATTGTTTTCATGGCGCCATCATCAAGTTCCAGCTCGATTTCGCCAGAGAGAACGATGCCGTAATCAATGCTGTTCGTGCAATGAAGTGGCGAGGTCGCGCCAGGCAGCATATCCACAACGCGGATCACCGAGCCGTGATTGATGGTGAGTCCCACATCACGCTTGCGGCCGAGGTCAAGCCGATACAACAGATTGGTGAAAGCGACATCATCGCAACGAGTTGATCGCGGCCGCTACGTTGACAAGAGTGACCGTTGAAATGGTGGACAGGGCTTTCACCTGAGCTTGAGTTATAACCTTTTGATTCTAAATGTCTTTGTTAATCCAGATATTTCACGTCCCCACATTTTTCCCCACACTTACATTTGCCTGCTTCACCGCCGCGACCGCATCGAGAAGCGTCATCGCCTCCACGCCACCGCGCATGGGATAGGACTCTCCGCCTTTGTGCACCACGATCCGGCGTTCTGCGGAGAGATCATCTGCGGCGATGGTGAAGCCTTTGCCAATCGTGGGCGCGCTGCTTTTCTTGATCTCAATGGCCCAACGCCTATCAGCCGAGAATTCCAGCACAAGATCAACTTCCGCCCCCGCTTGTGTTCGGTAAAAATAGGCGCGGGTGGCCGTTAGTGCGGCAGCAATCAGCGCCTCGATTACAAACCCCTCCCAACTTGCACCAGCCACCGGATGCCCCAGAACATCGTTCAGCGAGCCAAGCCCCAGCAAGCTATGCAGCAGCCCCGAATCCCGCACATAGACTTTCGGCGATTTGACCAGCCGCTTGCCCTCATTGCGCGCCCAAGGCGACAAACGTCGGACGAGCAGCAAATCGCACATCAAGTCGAGATAGTGCATCACGCTATGCCAGTTCGCATCCAAGCTGTGCGCCAGGCGCTGAGCGTTGAGCAAGCCGCCCTGTCCGTGCGCCAGCATCGTCCAGAAGCGTTCAAGTGTTTGCGCGGGCACCCGAATGCCGAATTGCGGAATATCACGCTCCAGATACGAGCGGATAAACGCCTGCCGCCAGACAAGACTTGCCTCATCATCAGCGGCGAGAAAGCTGCGCGGGAACCCACCGCGCTCCCAGAGCCGATCAATATCGTCATCGTTCGCGGTCAATTCTTGCGGCTGGATTGGGGGCATTTCCAAATGCACAATCCGCCCCGCGAGGCTCTCCGAGGCCTGCTTCATCAAATCAAGCGCCGCCGAGCCAAGGATCAGAAAATGTCCGCCCTCGCGCCCTGCCCGCCGCCGCGCATCAATTTGCCCGCGCAGCACCGCAAATATCTCGGGCGCACGGTGGATTTCATCAAGCACCACGAGCTTATCAGCATGGGCCGTAAAATAGGCTTCGGGATCGTTCAGACGATTGCGATCCGCCGCACTTTCAAGGTCGAGGTAGATCGCCCCACCGCCGCGCTTTTCAGCAATCGCGCGGGCAAGCGTCGTCTTTCCCACTTGGCGCGGCCCCA
>JAYVZY010000265.1:0-9917 GCA_043782885.1 Sphingomonadales bacterium
TGGCGGTGCGGCCAAGCTCGCAATAATAGCCGCCGCGTCCACTGTTCTCAATCAGGATCGCGAACTGATCGCCCGCCTGTATCACCCGATCCTGGTAATGCCGGTTGCGGAAGAAAGCGGGCGTCCCAATGGGGGCCGAGGCGCACATATACAACCCTTGCTCGCTCCCCGCTTGCAGGCTGAGATACTCCGCTGCGGCCGTTACATCACGGTCGCGCTTGCCGGGAACGAATGCCGCAAAGGCCGCGTCCATCGCGCGGTCTTGGAGTAATGCAACCTCGCGGATGAGGGCGATTTCTTCGGGCGATTTGATCGCCTTGATCGCGTCCACCAAATCAGACGCATCAACAAACCGCGCTTGCGGATAGGCCCTGCGCAGATGATCGATGGTGTACGTCGAGAGCGTAGAGAGCCCAATCATCCCGATTGTGCCCTGCGCATAAGGGGCCAGCGCCTTTTCCACCATCTCCGCTTCATACGAGTTGCAATAGGTGGCAGAGGCGTAAATCGCAGCTGTCATCACCCGATCAATGCCACGCCGCACGCCATCGCCCTCAGGCGGCAGGCGCACATCATGACCAAAGGCACCTTGGCTGATCATCGTCATCCCCGTATCGCGCGGGAAAGCCACAATCTCGGTATAGCCCTGCGTGGCAGGAATATCGGTGAACCATTTGACATAGCCACCCATGAAATCATTATTCGCTTGCATCAGCAGCGCATCGATATGCGCCGCCTCCATCGCCGTGCGGGTCGCGGCCCAGCGGCGCTCCAGCTCAGGGGTTGAGATAGGGGTGTTAATGCGCGGATCGAGAGCAAGCACGAGACAGTCCTTTATTGAACACGGTTGATGAGGTTGGCGGTGCCACTCTCGAAATAGCGGGTGAGGTTTTCGATCACGACGGCGCGCACTTGATCAGGATAACCCTCATGAAAGCCACCAATGTGCGGGGTGATGAAGACTTTGCGGTGCGCCCAAAGCGGGTGATCAGCGGGAAGCGGCTCCGCCTCAAACACGTCCAGCGCCGCACCCGCTAGCTCATCTGCATCTAGCGCCACCAGGAGTGCTGCTTCATCCACCACGCCACCACGGGCAAGGTTGATGAGGCTGGCAGTAGGCTTCATCGCCTTAAAAAAATCTGCGCCAATCATGTGGTGGGTTTCGGGGCTATGCGGGGTTAAGACCACAACATAATCGGCGATACTGACAGCACTTAGCATATCCGCGCGCGCATGAACCACATCAAAGCCTGCAATCACGCGAGCGTTGCTGCTCACACCCACGACCCGCATACCGAAGGCAGTGCAGCGCGGTGCCAGGTCATTAGCTATGGCACCGAGGCCGATGATTAGCACGGTCTTACCCGAGAGGAGACGCGGCGGGAACCGATCCCATGCCGCTTTGTCTTGGTTGCGGACAAGACGGGGCACATCGCGTGCCAACGTCAGCATCGCAGCAAACGCTGCCTCAGACATTTGTGCGCCGTGCACCCCAGTCAGGTTCGTGACGGCCACATCGGCCCGCAGCGAAGGGTGGCCTACGATATTATCGACACCAGAGCCATATGACTGAATCCACTTCAGCTTATGCGCCGCTTCATAAACTGCGCCTGCCTGTGCGTGAGTGCCCAGTTGCGGGCCGATGGTGATGAGAATGTCCGTCGCAGCCAAATGTGGGGCGGCCGCCTCGGAATCCGCCACTGTCACGACATTGAGGCCTGCGAAATGATCTACCAGCCGCTCAAACTGCATCGCCCCGCGTTCAGGCTCTTTGATAATGGCAAGGAGAGAGGTCATTCAGCGCTTCCCGTATCAGCAACACAGCCTGCCACCTCGATTCCAACCACTGCGCAGCGCTCGTCATTATCGGCGGTATCTCCGCTGATACCAACCGCACCTATGGTATGGCCTGCCTTGTCGCGAATGAGCACGCCACCCGCCACCGGTATCACCCCCTCGGTCACGATGTTAAAGGCGGCGTAGAGTGCTGGCATCTTCGCAGCGCGCGCGGCAAGCGCTCGTCCACCCATGCCCATGCCGAGGCAGCCCTTGGCTTTAGCGGTGGCAATATCTGCCCTATATAGACTGGCGCGCTCATTACGCTTAACCACGAGTATGTGCCCGCCCAAGTCAAGCACCACGACCGCAAGCGGAGCAAAGCCGTGCGTGTTTCCGGTGCTGAGCGCAGTGTCAGCAATATGAGCAGCGGTAGAAAGTGTCAGAATGGCCATAAATTAACTCAATCAGCAAGCGCGGCAAGCACGATAAAGCGTGTCATCAACATGCCCACGCAAGTGCCGTATAAGAAATTAAAGATGATTTGGAACGAAGCCGAAAAAGGCAACAAATGACCAAGGGCAACAAGTGCAAATCCAAGCGGCGCGAGACTGACTATCGCCATTGAGGCCAACACAATCGCGCGTGCCAAAAGATTTTGCGGAATTAAACGATAAGCTCCACGGCTCGCGCGCGGCCAGATAAACGCCTCAAGGCCTCCTGTCGCCACCCGCTTGCGGATGACCAGTGTCAAAATAAGCGTCATCAACAAAGTAGCGACACCAGCACCAAGCACCAGAACCGACAGAATATCATGCGGGCCAACAAGCACTTGCGGCGGAGACACGTGCAGCAGCCAAATAACCAGAGTTGGTCCAAAGGCGTTAATCAGTGTACTTACTGCTATCTCTTCGCGCATTGTCGCAATAACATGGCTGGGGAGGTTGGCAGGCGTAAGCACTAGAAACCCACCTGATCACTGCCCTTGAGCGCCAGCATTGCCCGTGCTTCATCAGGGGTTGCAGGAGAGAGGCCCATTTCCGCAAGAATGCGCACGATCTTCGCCACTTGCTCAGCATTGCTGCTGGCCAGTTTGCCGCGCTCGATGAACAGGCTGTCCTCTAGCCCCACGCGCACATTCCCGCCGAGCATTGCGGCTTGCGTGATGACCGGCATTTGATGCCGCCCAGCGCCCAAGGCTGACCAGACATAATCGCTGCCAAACAGCCGATCAGCGGTGCGGCGCATGAAGATCACATTATCGAGATCAGGCCCGATACCGCCCAAGATACCAAACACAGACTGAATGAAGAACGGCGGCTTGGCGATGCCCTTATCGACAAAGTGCGCAAGGTTATAGAGATGGCCGATGTCGTAACATTCATGCTCAAACTGCGTGCCATGATCCGCAAGCAGCACATAATTGCGGGCAATATCGGCAAAGGTGTTGCGGAAGATGAACTTCTCGCTGTCGGCGATATAGTTTTGCTCCCAGGGGAATTTCCAGTCAGTCAGCTTGCCGCCCATGCCGTGGAACGAGAAATTCATGCTACCCATATTGAGCGAGCACATCTCAGGCGAGAAAGTGAGCGCCGCCGCCAGCCGATCATCGGGAGTCATATCTGGGCTGCCACCGGTGGTGATGTTGATGACGGCGTTTGTCGACTGTTTGATGACGGGCAAGAACCGCTTGTAAACCTCGGGATTGCCCGTCGGCGCGCCCGTCTCCGGATCGCGGGCGTGCAAATGGAGGATAGCCGCTCCCGCCTCCGCTGCCGCAATCGCCTGCGTCGCAATGTCAGCGGGCGTATAAGGAAGCGCATCAGAAAGCGTGGGCGTGTGAATGCCGCCGGTAATCGCGCAGGTGATGATAACTTTATTCTTCATACGAGGGCCTTTTGGGTAGCGACGAGGTGAGTGGCGAGAGTCTGACGCAGCGCCGTCATTTCGTCTGGCGTCCATGTGCGAAAACCCGCGCCGGATTTGAACCCGAGATCACCCGCCGCCACCCTCGCCTCAAGATAGGCGTGTGGCACGGCGTGGCGGTCGAGTTCAGGGATCATAGTTTTATGAATATCAAGCGTGAGATCAAGCCCAACCATATCCGCATTCTCAAGCGGGCCGAGCACGGCGAGCCGCAAGCCAAAGCTGTTCTTGACGCAGGCATCGAGCGTTGCGGCATCGCAAATGCCTTCCGCCACCATCGCTATCGCCTCACGCCAGAGCGCATGTTGCAGGCGGTTGGCGACAAAGCCGGGCGTGTCTTTGCGCACATGCGCAGGTTGCTTGCCGATGCTGCTGAGCAAAGCCATTGTGCTGGCGATCGTCTCTTCAGATGTGTGCGCTGCCTGCACCACTTCCACCAGCGGAATGAGCGGCGCGGGGTTCCACCAATGCGTGCCCACAATCCGGTCGGCAGTCTCTAGCCCCTCCGCAATGTGCGTGATCGGGATTACGGACGTGTTGCTCGCGAGGATGCAATCACGCGGGGCATGGCTGATCAGATCGGCGAAAATAGCGCGCTTCAATTCCAGTCGCTCAGGGGCCGCCTCGGTCACATAGGTTGCGGCGCCAACTGCATCCGCAAGATCAGCTGTGACGCGAATGTGCTCAAGGGCTGCGGCGTCGCCCCCCACCAGCACCACATTATCGCGTGTTCGAGTAAGAACCGTCTCCCGCACATTTGCATCCGGCTCGTATACGGCAACCGCGTGGCGTGCCGCTGCAAACACCTGCGCGATGCCTGAGCCCATAAGCCCACCACCGATGACCGCAACGTGGCTCACCCCGCCGTGTATCCGCCATCGGCATAAATGATATGGCCGGTGTGGAAATCAGACGCGCGCGAGCACAGAAAGAGCAGTGGCCCAGCCAAATCCTCTGGTTCACCCAGTCGCCCAACCGGAACTCGGGCAAGGAAGCCCGCCCGCACGGTCTTGGCATGGTCAGTGTCTTCAAACATCCATGCCGTAAGCGGCGAGCGGAACACGGTGGGCGCAATCGCGTTCACGGTGATGCCATGCTTGCCCCATTCGCAGCCCAAGGCCTTGGTCAGGCCATCAACCGCTGATTTGCTGGTGCAATAAGCTGAGTAGCCTGCCGGATGGCCGAGCTTGCCGCGTGCAGACGAGGTGAACACCACCTTGCCGCCCTTACGCCCTTGCTCACCTTGCGCAATCATCTGTTTGCCGGCGGCCTGCGCAATCAGCCAAGCGCCATCGACATTGGCGCGCATGACAGCTTCAAACCGTTCGGCCGCCATATCGGTAATGGGCGCAACTTCATTGATGCCAGAGGCAACAACGAGAATATCGACGGCCCCATAAGCGCTTACGGCCGCCGCGATGATCGCGTCGCACTCGGCCGCGCTGTTCGGGCGTGAGTTGACGGAGACGGCGGTGATACCCGCTGCATCCAACTCGGCCTGCAAAATGCCAAGTTCACTGGCATTGCCAGCGGCGATCGTGAGCTTAGCTCCCGCCTTCCCGAGCGTGGCACACACGACCTTCCCAAAGGCACCTGTTGCCCCCACAATGACGGCAGATTTGCCCGCGACGTCAAACAGCGCGGTTGGATCAATGTGCGGCAGCGTCATGCGCTTTGCTCCGGATAGGGCATAATCACGATCATACTGGCAATAGCATTGCCGTTGTTGCGGACTTCACGCGCTTCCCCCGCTGGGATGAAGCAACTGTCATACATGCCAAGCGTTTCAGATGCGCCATTTGCAAGTGTCACAGTCACTTCCCCCGCCATCACCACATAAATTTTACCGAGCGGCCCTGCATCCATATCCGCCCCACCGTGGGGGAGGATATGGCTCAGGCCCGTCCAGGCAAAGTCCGCGCCACTGGCCTCAAAGCCCTGAAGCCTGAGTGCGGCACAACCATGGTGCAGCGGCGGGTGATATGGCTTGGCTTGCTTGAAGCGCGTGATCTCCACAGTTACGCGTCCTTGCCGGTTTCGATCCGGAAGGTGCCCGTTGGATCGACGATGGCCACCAATCGGACGATACAACCATCCCCCTTTTTCCAGCGCCATGGGAAAGCGGCGAAGGTGACGCGCTTGCCCGTAACCTTATCGATGTCGCCGCCCACATTCTCAAACCCGAGAATGCCTGCAGACAGGATAGCATTGTGGCACGGCTCCCAATCAGGGAAGTCCTCAATCACTTTGCGGCCCGTGAGCTGCTCATATTCGATATTGACCTGCGGGATTAGCCCGTGCGGTGCGCCGGTGCCGTGCGGCCCAATTGCGGTGCCGAGTGGGTGGTCAAGCGCTTGCGTGTCTGATCCGCACATCTTGACCTTTTTCTGCACAAACCACTCGCCTGCTTCTTTATAGAAACCAGGTGAGTAGGCGTAATAATGACGGTTATCGCCATAATATTTATGCCAACCGGTGTTGACGATCACAATGTCACCCTCGCGGATTTGTGGGCGGGCATTCTCAAGATCTTCCGCCGTGATCACTTCCCATTTCTTTTTGGGAATCGACACGACAACACCGGTGCCGAAGAAATAGGGCAATGGCACTTCATCCATAAACGGCGTGCCGGGCACAACGTGTGCAGGCGCATCAATGTGCGTGCCGGAGTGCATGACGGTGGTGATCTTTTGTGTAAGTACGCCTGAACGCGACATGCCATGCAGCCGCTCAATCTTCACATCTTCAAAATAGGGCCAGCATGGTTGGCCAAGCCCCCAAGGGTGGCTGAGGTCATAAAACTCCAAACCCATGCTGTTGAGTAAGTTTGATTCTGTGAACTGGCACAGGCTCTCATCGCGCCAATCGCCTTCTTCCCAACCGGGCATCTAAATCTCCTATGTATTGCATTGCGGTTTATAACACCTGCAATCCGGGTAACATCAAGTCGCGCGCGCTGTCAATAGCTTGTCGTTGCGCTCGTATCGTGGCAAGAGCTGCTCATAATGATGACAGATTTGCACAATGCCGATGAAAAAAACGCCGATCGGGGCGGGATTCAAGTGATCGCGCGCGCCGCTTCAATTCTACATGCGTTGGAGGGTGAACCTGACGGCCTCACCTTAAGTGATCTGGCCACCCGCACAACGCTGGCCCGTTCGACGGTCCAACGCATCGTGGGTGCCTTGGCAGATGAGCAGATGCTCATCTCTGCGGGGCCGCGCGCGGGTTACACGCTTGGCCCCGCCTTAGTGCGACTTGCGGCGTCCGCCAATATCGAGACGGACAGGATTGCTCGGCCCGTAATGCTCGAATTATCGCGTGCGCTGGGTGAGACGGTTGACCTCTCCGTTCTTCAAGGGCGCGTGGCCATGTTTGTTGATCAAGTGATCGGCAGCTCACGGCTGGTCGCCATCTCAGCTGTCGGCGAATCCTTTCCACTGCACTGCACAGCGAATGGCAAAGCGTTACTCTCCTGTGTGTCCGCCGAACGGCGTAAATCGCTATTATCAGGCAAGCTCACGCGCCACACCGACAAAACGCTGACGGTGGCCGATGCCGTTGAGAAAGACGTCCAAGCCTGTCTCCAGTCGCAGCTCGCCTGGGATTTGGAAGAACATGCCGAAGGCATTTCGGCTGTCGGCGCCGCATTCATCGACCCTTTGGGGCGCGATTTCGCCATATCTGTGCCAACACCAAGTGCGCGCTTTGCCAAAAAGCGCAATGACATTGGCGCACGCGTGATCAGCGCCCGAGACGAGATCGTGCGCCTTATTCCCGGATCACGAATACCGAAATAGCGGGAATCGATAATCGGCGCGGCTTGGCTGTCAAATGCGCCGGTGAAAGTCCGTTTTATGGAATCGGCGCCCGAGCTTGGAACTATCTAAATGGGCGCAAAGCGGACTGTCTGTTATCCCAAGCGAGAATGGCAGCTTCTGAGCGTACAGCGGACGTTTAACATATATCCTTGCGGACCTGCTTTCGATCTGAATAGCGAACCGAATTATCGACGGAAAATATCGAAATTCCCATTATGTTCCAAATCGGGAATATGCCTGCAAAACAATATTTTGAATTTTTGCAAATTCTGACCATAAGCTTGGGGTGCAGACGAATTTTCTTTTTTGGCAATTGAAAGCCTACCGGTTTCTGGTCTGGCTGTCGTGTGGTCTGCTGACTGCGTCTCGCGAATACGCGGGTACACAGGAGACGCAGGAGACGCAGGGTAACACGCTACCTTTAATTCGTCCTTCGCAATTTTGCTTGATATCGCATGCTTGCACGCTAGCGACCGATGGTCACCTACAATCGACCTCACGCGATTTGTTAGTTTTCCCTTTTTGGAGACTAACATGAGCAAAACCGACTCTAATAAATTTGACCCATCGACGTGGATACCCATTGATCTGTCCGGTGCCGAAGAAGCGCTTGATGAGATGCAGCAAATTCAAATGCAGATCGAGGCACTTCAGAATAAAATCGCCTCGGACCATTTGGTTCGCGCAGATTTAAGCCCCGTTCCTCGCTCGCGCAAGAAACTTAGCGACGATATTCCGCTCGGCTCGGTCCTGTCAGCGCTGGATCTCGTGGCACATCACAGCTGGCAGCTGGATGGCCTGCTCTGCTGTTCGATTGACGATTTTCGTGCGCGCTTCGAGGCAGCGGCGCAGTTTTGCGATGGAGAGAAGGCTGGACGCGTGCTGGTGCGCATGCTCTCAGATGATCCCGACGCCCTTGATCAGCGTGGCCGCTACGCAGCGTGGCGTCGGCGCTACATCAAATACGTCGAGAGCCACAGAACCTGGCTGTTCGCAAATCCACAGATGCGTGAGATCGGCAAATGGCGTTCCGCGCGTATGACATCCGGCCAATCAGAATTGGTACGCATTACAGCCTCAGCCTTGCAAATTGGTCTTCCCGGTCGTCTCTCTAGAGGCGAAGCGCATGACTGGCTCGAGGCTCAAGGGGCCAACATTCGCTACCGCATGGTGCGACCATGACATCAGACGCACAATACCAGTGGACCAACGAGTATGGACTGCCAAGCCCAATCTGCACACATGAACCGATCACGGAGGAAATAAACTCTGTTGCCGCCGAAATTCGTGCGTTATTACCGCATCTACGCAGTGCTGACCCACAAAATTCAGCAAGTGCTTCGACGGACGTGTCAAGACTCGTGACACGATATAATCAGCTTTGCGCGGACCTCAAAGGCTGGAACAGTTTTGTCGCGGATCAGCATGAGTCTCGATACCAGTCATTTGTAAAATTGATCGATGCTCTGCTTAATGACGCAACAAAGTTGCGCTTCATACACGAACTCAATTCGATGGTTGATGTCATCGAAATACAACACAAGGATGGCGCGCTCATCGGAATGTTCGATCCAGTTGACGAAACCACGCATAATTTGATCGCTAACGCGGCAGAAGCAATCGGAGTTTTGGCGCCGAGAGATCCATCAATGCGCGATACCATCCACTGGGTACGCACCACGGCGCTCTTAAATCGAGCTGATTACCCTAGCGAAAATCAGGCTTTCTCATGGACGGATCAATATGGTCACCCGCACGAACTTCGAAGTATCAGAAAGATAGAGCACGCCTTCATTCATATGGTCTACCACCTCACAACATTCCGCCGGATTTTCGAGGCGGGATCCACTGCGAGCAAAGCCAAACACGCCCCGGAGTTTGAAGCAGAACTGACTCAAATTCAGAATGTCCAAGCCGGTTTCGTGGCGTGGGGTGACCACATGTCAGCGATTGAGCAGCAATCCCGTCGCAATTTGGCAGATGAAATTGAAAGGATAATGAACCATGAGCCCGAATAGCGCGATGTCGATGGAAGCACGCACTCTGAGTGAAGTACGCACTCGATATGAAAAGGCTGATGAAAAGATAAAACGCAGTATCGAAGCATTTGTGCCACTCGCTGATCTGGCTGAAGTGCTGTCAAGCCCGAGCACATATGCGGCGGATCGCTTCCCGGGGGCACGAGACAAACTGTTTTTTGCGCACCCAATTGTGATCAATTATCGCACCAAATGGTTGAAATATATGGGTGTTACCGCCAATTTGACGGTCTTGTCGCGCTACATAAAGCCGACCACCGAGCAAATTCGGTTGCAATTTCTATGTCGATTTTTCTTCCTCTGCGCGGCAGAAACGGATCTACGTAGACTTTATTGTGACGATGCCGGGTTTGAT
>JAYVZY010000266.1:0-3678 GCA_043782885.1 Sphingomonadales bacterium
CACAACGGGAACAAGGGACGCGACGAGCAGCACGGCCATTGTTACGTTAAACAGCCGCAGCGTGCGTGGCACCTTTAAGCGTTCTGCAATCAGCGCACCAAATGCTGTCCAGATCATCACGGCGATTCCGCCCATGCCCCCGAGCAAGCCACTCATAAAGGCAATTTGCATCGTCCTATCCAGCCCGAGATTATTGAAGATCGCCATCATGCTGATTCCCATCACCCACGCTTTGGGGTTGATCCATTGAAACGCGGCCGCCTCAAAGAACGACAGTGGCTTAAGCGGGGCATCGAGGTCCTTAACAGCGGTCGCCGTCGCAAGCTTGAACGCAGTGTAAAGGAGATAGGCACACCCGCCATATTTCAGTGCCATTTGGAGCAAGGGGTGGGACAGAATGACGGCGCCCAACCCGAACCCCACCGCCATCAGCAATACCGGAAACCCGACTGCAACGCCGATCATATGTGGAATCGTGCGCTTAAAGCCGAAATTAACGCCAGATGCAGCGACCATCAAATTGTTCGGCCCTGGGGTGATGGACATGACTGCCGCGAACGGCAGGAGTGAAAGGAAGATCGACGGTGACATTGTGCTCCCATCATGCGTGACAAAGCGCGCGTCAATCCTTAGATGGGCAATATGAATCTGACCCCGCTTAAAATCGCTGTGCAAATGGACCCGATTGAAACGGTCAACATTGCGGGCGATTCGACGTTCGCGCTCATGTTGGCGGCACAAAAACGCGGCGCCACGCTGTATCACTATCACGCTCCCGACCTCACGTGGGCGGGTGGAAAGCTCTTTACATACGGCACGCCAGTTACGGTGCAGCGCGAAGTAGGCAACCATTTCACGTCGGGAGAACCCGTTCTGCTCGATCTCGCCTCCGATGTTGACGTCATCCTCATGCGTCAAGATCCGCCTTTTGACCTTGGGTACATCACCGCTACGCATTTGCTGGAGCGCATCAGCCGCCAAACGCTGATCGTAAATGATCCTGCCTCCGTCCGTAACGCACCGGAAAAGCTGTTTGTGCTCGATTTCGCGCGGTTCATGCCGCCGACGATGATCACACGCTCGCTCGGTGCGACGCGCAAATTCCTCGCAGAGCATGGCGAGATTGTTGTAAAGCCGTTGCACGGCAACGCAGGCTCAGCCGTCTTCCACATCACTGCAGATGGCAAAAACCTGCCTGCGCTCGTCGAGCTGTTCGGCCAAGTCTGGCGCGAGCCGTTTATGGTGCAAGCTTTTTTGCGCGAGGTGAGCAAGGGCGATAAGCGCATCGTGCTTGTTGATGGCGAGATTGCTGGCGCGATCAACCGGATTCCGGGCAAGGGCGAAATTCGTTCCAATCTCGCAGCTGGCGGATCGGCTCACGCCGCCACCCTTTCTGCCGAAGAACTTGAGATTTGTGCTGCGCTGAAACCAGAGCTCAAGCGGCGCGGATTGCTGTTTGTTGGCATCGACGTTATCGGCGGCAAATGGCTGACCGAGATCAACGTCACGTCGCCGACGGGCATCGTTGCGATTGAGGCGTTTGATGGGGTCAGTATCGCGGATATGATCCTCGACGTCATTGAGAAAAAACTAGAACAAAGAACTGAAAATAAATGAAATTCTTGAATATTCCGGGCTTTATCGAAACGGATCGTTATGTCGCCATCTGGCTGTTGATGTGGGTCGAAACCTTCTTTCCCGTCTTTCCGTCCGAGATCATTTTGCCGCTGGGTGTGCTGGGCGTGAAACACGGCGTGATGAATCTGTGGGGCGTCGCCATTGCGGGCACAGCCGGATCAATGACAGGCGCGCTCGTCTGGTATTTTGTCGCCCGAAAGCTCGGCATCGCCCGCTTTGGCGCATTCGTGACGAAATACGGACGCATTACTACGCTGAGCATGAAAGAAGTGAACATGCTTCAGCGCTGGTTCGATAAATATGGCACAGTGGTGGTGTTTGCGGGGCGGCTGATCCCCGGCGTGCGCTCTGCCGTGTCCATTCCGGCTGGATTGACCGCGATGCCATTCATTCCTTTCTTCGTCTACACGCTCGCAGGTGCCGGATTATGGACCGGCACGCTTACGATCCTCTGCTGGTGGGGCCGGGAATATATCGAGATGATGCACGCTTACATCGGGCCTGGCGTGAAGGTGATCGTCATCGGACTTGCCTTGGTATGGTTGTATCGCGTCATCACGTTCAAACCGGAAGCTGTGCCGAGCGCGCCATGACACCGCTCATTCCACCCTTCACGCTGGAAACAGCCACCGCCAAGGTGCGTATGGCGGAAGATGGCTGGAACAGCCGCGCACCCGAAAAGATAGCGCTCGTTTACACACCAGACAGCCAATGGCGGAACCGCGCAGAGTTCATCAATGGTCGCGCGGAGATAATCACCTTCCTCACCCGCAAATGGGCGAAGGAGCTGGACTATCGGCTGATTAAGGAGCTGTGGGCTTTTGAAGGCAACCGTATCGCGGTGCGCTTTGCTTATGAATGGCATGATGACAGCGGCACATGGTTCCGGTCTTACGGGAATGAGAATTGGGAGTTTGACACAGCAGGCCTAATGCAACGGCGGCTGGCGTGCATTAATGATCTGCCTATTCCGGAGGCTGATCGCAAATTTCATTGGCCGCTCGGGCGAAGGCCGGAGGATCATCCGGGGCTGAGCGCCTTGGGCCTTTGACGGACCGCTAGCTTTCGTTGCCAATTGCCTATAATACTGTGGAGGCTTAAATACTGGCATGGGATATTGATTATGCTTGTCACCACCACTGAAAATGTCGCAGGTCGCACCGTTATCGACGTCAAAGGCCAGGTTTTTGGCGTTGTCGTGCGCAGTCGCGGTCTGGGCGGGAACATTATGGCGGGATTTCGCACCATATTTGGCGGTGAGATCAAGGAATACACGTCGATGATCGAAGAAGCGCGCCGCCACGCGATAGACCGCATGACCGCAAATGCAGCCGCGATGGGCGCAAACGCCATTGTTATGATGCGGTTTGATGGGTCAGAAATTGGCCAAACAATGAGCGAAGTGGTGGCTTATGGCACCGCAGTCGTTTTCGACCGGCCGTAATCGCAGTGCTTCGGCAGGCACTCATTGTTATCGTATCAGTTCTGCTCGCAGGACTCATTATCGTTGATTTTGTGGCGCACGGGGCGGCGATCCCGTTCACCTTTGCCGCCGCAGTGGTTCTGATTGGTTTGATCTTTGAAAACCACCGTTATCGGAGCTTTGCAAATGTCGCGCCGGGTGGAACCTTCCAACCCACCGGAGAACGCTTCATCGATCCCGACAGCGGCAAATTGGTGGAAGTGCACAGCGATCCGGCAAGCGGCGCACGGCGCTATGTTGAAATAGGCGATGCGCCTGACACGCCATAAGGGTTCCACAGCGCCGCTGTTGTGCAACCGAGATATGAGCGCCTGTTACCCCCTCGGATGCGCATTCCGATACACGTCGAGCAAGTGCGCCGCGTCAACGGCTGTATAAACCTGCGTTGAGGATAGGCTGGCATGGCCGAGCAACTCTTGCAACGAGCGCAAATCTGCACCACGCGCCAGCAAGTGCGAGGCGAAGGAGTGCCGGAGTGCGTGCGGCGTCGTGCGCTCACCAAGGCCGAGCCGCCCGCGCGCCGCTTGCACCGCGCGCCGCACCAACGCCGGATCGAG
>JAYVZY010000267.1:0-3540 GCA_043782885.1 Sphingomonadales bacterium
CATAAGTGTATTACGTTCTGGTTTTTGCTGCTTTCGCCAGCTTGCGTTCTATCCCTTGCCAAAGCGCCGTCACAGCCAACCCAGCGGGCGAACGGAGCGCATAGGCCCCCAGCGGCGCATGGCGGGAGGACATTTGTTCGACGGCGCTCGCCATTGGAATGAGCGGCCATTTCGGCTCTTCCTTGAGCGCTTCACAATGCAGTCCACGCCTTCGATCGACCATTGAAAACACCGGTAGGATTGCACCATGCCCGCCGTGCTCTCGATCCAGATGCGCGATCACTTCATCAAGCGCACGGCGGGAAAGCGCCGAGGGGATCACCGGCACGACCACCACATCGGCGGCGCGCAGCACCTGATCGCTCGTTTCTGTCAGGCCGGGCGGGCAATCAAGAATGATACGATCATAGCTTTTCTCAAGCTCTTCAATCAGCTTGGCGAGCCGCTTCTTTTTGTCGAGGCTGAAGAAAAACCGATCCAGCCCCCGAAGCGATGTGTCGGCACCAAGCACGTCGAGTCGCTCGGTCTCTGTCTGGCGGATCAGCTTTCCGGGAGCGAGATCTTTAGCGAACACGGCTTGCGCCGCATCCTTCGCTTTGCCACCTCCGCCGATGAGATAAGTCGCTGCTGCCTGTGCATCCAAATCCCAAAGAAGCGTGCGGCGCGCTGATTGCACGGCCGCGCACCATGCGAGATTGACCGCTAATGAGGTTTTTCCGACACCGCCTTTGAGAGAATAGACTGCAATTGTGGCCATCGTGGCAGTCAAACCGATTTCCGCAGGGTTTGCAAGCGATTCCCATCTCCCGAATCCTGGCTGCCGGATTGCACTGCGTCATCATACGTGCGACGCTCGCTTCATGATACACACAGAAACACTTGAACGAAACCGCGCCATTCTGCGTTGGATTTTAGCGATTGTCTACTTCGCCGTCGGCGTGGTTCATTTACGCAACCCTCACGCATTTATGCCGATTATGCCGGCTTGGGTGCCTTACCCGCACGAGGTCATTCTCATCACCGGCGTCTGTGAGGTGGTTGGCGCGGTGGCACTGATGACGACGCGCTTACGCCACCTCGCTGGGATAATGTTCGCCGCCTACGCGGTTTGCGTTTTCCCGGCCAACATCAAGCACGCTCTCGACCATGTGACGCTTGCGGGAACGCAACTCGGCTGGTGGTATCACGGGCCGCGTCTTGCGTTTCAGCCCGTGTTCGTCTGGTGGGCGCTGTTTGCGGGCGGCGTGGTGAATTGGCCGTTTCGCAAACCTTAGTGCCTGAAGTGCCGCATCCCCGTGAACAGCATCGCGAGGCCCGCGTCATCCGCCGCCTTGATGACGTCCTCATCCCGGATTGAGCCACCGGGCTGAATCACCGCTGTCGCCCCTGCTTCCACCGCCGCCATCAGTCCGTCGGCAAAGGGGAAGAACGCGTCAGACGCGACTGCTGAACCGATCGTCCGGGGTTCTACCCATCCGGCGACTGCCGCTGCATCCTTCGCTTTCCACGCTGCAATCCGCGCGGATTCGAGCCGGTTCATCTGCCCCGCGCCAATGCCTGCCGTGCTGCCCCCTTTGGCATACACGATGGCGTTCGATTTGGTGTGCTTCGCCACTGTCCAGGCGAAGAGGCAATCGGCGAGTTCCTGCTCGGTCGGTGCGCGTTTGGTGACTTGCTTTAGGTCGGCGCGCGTGATCGTGCCATTATCGCGCGTTTGCACCAGCACACCGCCCGCAATGATCTTCGTCGTGAGGCCGGGCCTTGCGGGATCGGGCAGATCGCCGGTCAGCAGCAGACGCAGATTTTTCTTCTTGGCGAACACCGCGCGCGCGGCCTCATCGGCATCTGGCGCGCAGACGACCTCGGTGAAGATGCTGCTGATTGCCTCGGCCGTCGGGCCATCGAGCGGTCTATTGCAGGCGATGATGCCACCGAATGCCGACACCGTATCGCACGCAAAAGCCTCCTCGTACGCCTCTTTCAACGTAGCGCCAGTGGCAACTCCGCACGGATTGGCGTGCTTGACAACCACGACGGTGGGTGGGCCATCACGAAACTCGCTCACCAGTTCCAGTGCCGCATCAGCGTCATTGTAGTTGTTATACGAAAGCGCTTTGCCCTGCACCTGCTCCGCCTGCGCAATTCCACGAATGTTCGGCCCAAGTGTATGATAGAGCGCCGCTTTCTGGTGCGGGTTTTCGCCATACCGCAGTTCGGTGACCAGCTTTGTCCCCATCACGCGCACGGGGGCAAAAAGCTCATTCTGATCGACGCGCGAGAACCATTGGCTGATCGCGGCATCATAAGCCGCCGTCGTGGCATAGGCTTTGGCCGCGAGTTTTTTGCGTTGTTCCAGCGTCGTGATGCCAGCTGCGACCAGATCATAGTCTGCCACATCCGTCACAATCGCGACGCTCGCGTGGTTCTTCGCCGCCGAGCGGATCATCGATGGACCACCAATGTCGATATTCTCGATAATCTCGTCGCGCGGCGCGCCCTTCGCCACCGTTGCGGCGAAGGGGTAGAGATTGACCACGACGAGATCGATCGGCCCTATGTCGTGTTCAGCCATCGAGGCAAGATGCGCGGGGTTATCGCGCACCGCCAACAGCCCGCCATGAACGATAGGGTGCAGCGTCTTCACCCGTCCGTCCATCATCTCAGGAAAGCCGGTGAGGTCAGATATGTCGCGCACCTCAAGCCCCGCATCACGGAGCGTCTTCGCCGTGCCGCCTGTTGAGACCAGCTCGACCCCGCATTTCACGAGCGATTGGCCGAGTTCGACCAGGCCTGTTTTATCGGAAACCGAGAGGAGCGCCCGGGTCATTTTTACGTCTGTCATGTTAATCCTTATTGTGGCGCGTCTACCCCGCCCGTTTGAAAGTCCAACTGAGGCTAGCCGCCCCCGCAACCTGTCCCGAGACCACCAATTGCTGCGTCGCGTGCGGACGGGCGTTGCCGTCCACCCAAAGGCTGTCATCGATCGCCAAAGTGCCGCCACGCACGCGGAATTGCCACAGCGCGCCACCGTCTATCCGCAGCAAGGCCCCCGCGCCATCGGCCGTGAGACTGACTTGGGTTTTCGGGGCGAGATGAAAACGGATCGCGACATTTGTATCAACCGGCTTTCGCTTAGCTGATGCGGGAATCAACGCATCCTCCCCAGCCAGTTCCTTGCCATCGCTGCTCAGCGCAAGCGTGCGCTGGTGAATAAGGCCGAAGGCGCGAGCATAGCCATCATGGCTCGCTTCGATCCAGCTCCCTGTATCCGTCTCCTTACGGTCAAGAGCAATCTCTTTGACACCAAGCCCAAGCGCGCCATTGCCAAGCACTGCAGTCGAATTGCTATCGCCCAATATCAAGGCAGAATGTGCAGCGGTGGTGCGCAAGCCCAACGTCAGGTCTGGCGGAAGCGCGCCCCCTGCCAGCGCTGCACCGCCGCAGTTCACGATTAGCCGATGCGGGCCATCGGACAATTCAAACGCCAACGTCGAGGCGCAGCCGCCCTGCGCAAAGCGACTGACCGAGGGTGGCGCTGCA
>JAYVZY010000268.1:0-4283 GCA_043782885.1 Sphingomonadales bacterium
TTTTTTCATTGGGATGATACACTGCCGACCAAGGTTGGCGTGGTGCCGCGTGAAGCAGGGGGTGCCGCCAAGGTGCGCTGGTTCACGGCGCCTAAGCCCGTGATGGAAACGCACACCTTCAATGCGTGGGAAGAGGGCGATCTGCTTCACCTTGAGCATTTTATCACCCAGACAGGCTGGCTCTCACAATTCCCTGACATCAATAACCCTGGTGCGCGCGAACAGCCGCCCTTTGCGTATCGTTGGACACTCGATTTGGCGTCGGAAGCTGACAGCTTCACGCAAGAACGCATATTTGAACATATCGGTGAGATGCCAATGATCGATTTGCGTTTTGCCACGCACAAAACGCGGCATTTTTGGTTTGGCACGAGTAATACCGAGCTTGGCCCGATGCTTCCCTTTGGCCCCAAAGGCCCGCCCTTCACGTGCCTCGGTCATTTTGATGCGGTAACAGGCGCGCTCGATTATTATTATGCTGGGCCCGATTCATCGCCTGAAGAACCCATTTTTGTGCCGCGCCACGCAAGTGCGGATGAGGGTGATGGCTGGTTGATCACCATGGTGGGGCGTCGTGCCGAGAATCGCACCGATTGCGTCATTCTTGACGCGCGGAACCTAAAGGGTGGGCCGGTTGCGACCATCAAATTTCCTTGTCGGGTACATGAGGGCTTTCACGGTATTTGGCTGCCAGCGGACGCATAAAAAAGACTCGCCATGCAATTAATAATATCGTATAACAATTATATTGTATCACGATACGGTTATTAAACTGAGCGGATATAAGAGGATACCGAATTGGAATTCAAAGAACGTCAAAGATTGCTTGAGCCTTCGCCAATGCCTTTAGAGCTGGGCTATGAGCGGCTCAGCAGTGGCGTCCTGCACATCGCCATTCGCACCGACATGCACGGTTGCACTGGCAAAATGCTCGAATGGTGGTTTGCTTCGCGACCTGAGTCGCGCGAATACAAATGGTGGCATCCGCTAGATCATGTGTCATCAAGCTGGGTTGAGGGCGTAGCTGGCACAATCCCTGGCGCTATTCATCAGGTGGAAGAGCGGTTCACAGATTTGCCTGCGCAACAGCTTTCGATTCAATTTTGCCCGCCTGAGATATTTTTTGAGGCGGATGCGATAACACATGCCCGCGCATCAGGCGCCGTATCTGCGCTCATGTGCGTGCGTGGCGGCAACGGACATGAACCACACCGCACGCCCGACGGAGCTGTTATTGGTACGCGCCTTGTTCATGTTGGGCGCGACACGCCTTGGGGGCTGGTGCTGCGCTCGCACTTTTTTATGGGGCAAGATTTGGCTGATGTTGTGGGTATGCCACCCGAGAAAATTGCCGAGATTTTTCCCGATCCACTCGGGCCGAACACCTTACAACATTGTTATGATGAATTCACTTTTCTGTCTCGGGTTTTGCCCGGGATATGGACTGCGGAGGGCTGTGCCGCACAGGAGATTATCCGGCCCTGGTAAGACTAAAAGTAGACAACGGGAGAGTAAAATGAAAAGATTATTATGCGCTTCGATAGCCTTGCTGGCCGGAGTATCCCCTGCTGCGCTCTGCGCCCAAGCTGCTTCGGCACCTGCCGCTGCACCCGAAAAGGGCTTGGCAGAGATCGTCGTGACGGCGCAACGGCGCACCGAGAGTTCGCAAAAGGCGGCAATTGCGATTGATGTCGTGTCGGCAAAAGAGCTGGCAAAAGCAGGAACCATCACGGCTGCGTCTCTCAATGCCGTGGCACCCGCATTGGTCGTTACACAGCTTGGCGGGCCCAATACGAGCTATTTTGTGCGCGGCGTCGGTAACTTTACGGGTAATGCCTATAGCGATCCGGCGATCGCGTTCAGCCTCGATGGTGTCTATCTCGGTCGGCCTACATCGACGACGGGCACGTTTTACGATCTCGACCGTGTTGAGGTGCTCAAAGGTCCACAAGGCACGCTGTATGGTCGGAACGCTACTGGTGGCGCTGTCAACGTTCTGCCCACCAAACCTATCCTCGGTGCGCTCGGTGGCTATGCAACGGCGGGCTATGGCAATTATAATGCTTATGATCTGGAAAGCGCAATCAATCTTCCCCTCGGCGACAAAACAGCGATCCGCATCTCAGGCAAGCTCTCGAAACATGATGGCTATAACAGCGATGGCACAGATGATCTCGACAGCAAGGCCTTCCGCGTCCAAATCCTCTCAAAACTAACCGATGATCTCTCCATCCGGGTTGGGGCAGATTATTCGTTTAACGGCGGCTCGGGCGCAGGTGCAAACTACACTGGAACGATTGCATCGTCACCCGGGCCACAAAACACACAAACGAGTTATAGTTTTGTGCCCGCGAACCTGCCCAACCGTATTGGTTTGCTCTCTCCTGTGGCGCGGGCCTATTACGCCCACCAAGCGATCATCCCGTCGTTTATTTTTCCAGCGCCGATCTCGACCCCCTATTTGAGCAACAATTATTGGGGTATCTATGCAGATATAAATTTAAAAACGTCAGCGGGCACACTGACGGTCATACCGGCGTATCGCGACTCGCGACTCCACAGCAATTTTAATGGCCCGTCATTCGCTGGCGGCTTGCTCAACGATCATGACAAACAATATAGTATTGAAACACGGTTTGCCGGCAAGCCTATCGGCCCTGTTGATTGGCTCATCGGTGGCTATTATTTTAAGGAAACCATCGATGCCATTGATACTTATAGTCAATATTTTGTGCAGTCATATCAGAATTTTTACACCGGCACCGAATCTTATGCCGCCTTTGGGCGGTTGACGTATCACGTCACTGATAAATTACGACTCGTTGGCGGAGCGCGCTACACGCATGACAAAAAGACGTTCAGCGGTGAAGCCGATACGTTGCTCCAATTCTGCAACAACGGCCCGCCAGGATTTTGCTTCGGTGGCCCATCGGTGCCGGTGGCATCTTCGATTGCTGACGTGAGTGCAAAAATAGGCGTTGCCATCCATCCTGGCCCGCCAGTTGCGTTTGGCACATTCGGTAATACGCTGATTGATATGCCGTTCGTGCTCAACACTGCTCAGGCCAATTCAAAAATAACATATCGTGTTGCTGCAGAATATGACATTGCACCCAAGATTCTTGGCTATGCCAGTTATGAAACGGGGTATCGCTCTGGCGGCTTCTCCTTCGCTCCGGGTTTTACCACCTATCTGCCAGAGACGCTCACGGCTGCGACGATTGGCGTGAAAAGTCGCTTCCTCGACAATCGCGCGCAGCTCAATGTAGAGCTGTTCCACTGGAAGTATAAGAACCAGCAAGTTGCGCATTTCGGGATCGATGCGACTGGTGCGACGAACAACTTCACCCAAAATATTGGTCAGGCGACCATTCAAGGTGCCGATATTGACGCGCGTTTCTTGGTAACCAAGACCACGTTGCTGAGGGGATCGGTGCAATATCTGGACACCAATCTCGATAGCTTTGTCTATTCGGCCGCAGGTGGCGGCGCGCCCCCGATTACGGGGTGCGCGATTACGGCGAACAACGTGGTCGCGAACAATGCTGCCACATACACGGTTGATTGTTCGGGCAAGCCTGAGTCGAACTCACCAAAATGGTCGGTGAACCTTGGGTTGGAGCAAACCTTCGGTGTGCAGGATTATAAGGTCGTTTTCAGTGGTGACTTGCGATACCGCGGATCGCAGAACACAGGATTTGAGTATCTGCCGCAGCAAACCTCTGCCGCGAATACGATGTTCGATGCCACACTGTCACTTGGCCCAAAGACCGAGCGTTGGTCGATTACGGCGTATGTTCATAACATTGGAGATGTTCAGGTCGCCAATATAACGCAGTTTATCGGATCAAACGGCAACACGGTCACCACGCAATATGCGCCACCACGCACCTTTGGTGTGCGCGCATCGGCGAAGTTCTAATCGCATGATAACGCTCTACGGTCACCCCTTCTCTCGTGCGCACCGCTGCATGTGGATGCTCAAGGAATTGGGGGTGCCGTATGAGCATATTCAAACACCGTTTACCGATGGCAGCACGCATAAACCTGACTTTTTGGCAATAAATCCGAATGGTCGCGTGCCTGCCTTGGTGGATGAGGGGCAAGTGTTTTTCGAGTCACTGGCGATCAACTTGTTTCTCGCGCGCAAATATGGGGGGGCACTTGCACCCACATCAGTGATTGAAGAGGGGCTGGCCACCCAATGGAGCTTTTGGGTGGTGACGGAGATCGAGAAGCCAATGCTGTTCGCTTCGGCTAACCTCATGCTGTTCAAAGAGGAC
>JAYVZY010000269.1:0-2963 GCA_043782885.1 Sphingomonadales bacterium
AGCCGGGTGCGCTCCACGATGATACGCTCCACCCTGCCCTCGCCCTCAACAGCGACCGGCATGGCAAAGAAATCAAACTCAACCGCGATCTCTTTTGGGGTCGCGCTCATTGGAATAAATTCGCGCAAGTGCGTGACCGATTTGCGCATGCCCGGCTCCAGCAGCGCGTCATCTCCGAGCGGCGGGAAATCAGTTGCTTCAACAACCGGCGTAGCACGCGTGAGGTGCCCAAGCTCGCCCAACTCCTTCGGTGTCATCGCAATCTGGTGCGGGCCGCGCCGCCCGAGCACCGTAATCCGCTTTATGCCGCTATCATCGAGCGCATCAAGCGCATGGCCGACAATGTCCGATCCCGCAAATTCAGCCCGCGTCTTGGCAAGAATACGCGTCACATCGAGCGCCACATTCCCATTGCCGATGATCACCGCACCGGGGCCGTGCAGCGGTGGATTGAGGGCGGCGAAATCAGGGTGGCCGTTATACCAACCGACGAACGCCGCCGATCCGACCACACCGGGCAGTGTCCCACCCGGCACCTCCAATGGCCGATCATTCGGCGCTCCGGTTGCGAGCACAACGGCATCGTAGAGCGATTGCAGTTCAGTAATGCTCACATCTCTGCCCACACTCACATTGCCAGCAAAGCGCACGTTGCCGGACAAAGCCACCGCCTCGTATCGCTTCGCGACCGCTTTGATTGATTGGTGATCCGGCGCCACGCCAAAGCGGATCAAACCATAGGGAACCGGCAACCGATCAATGATATCGACGCGCACGTCGTCGCCAAAAATCTTCTGGCACGCCTCGGCAGTGTAATATCCCGCTGGGCCTGAACCAACCACCGCGACATGACGCATGGGCTCCTCCATTATCGTTGCGACGATGCTAACGTGCTCATCACAATACGCAAGCGTGTAAACATTCGTCAGCCGCGAGCGCATTCATACCAAATCGAAACTTTTTCCGGCTATAGACGCGTGATGGGTTGCGGTCGCACATCTTTTTTTAAGCGCACACAGTGCCGCGCAGCAGTGTGCCGCATACTCATCGCGTTTGTCTGCGTTATGTTTTCCCATGCAGCATTCGCATCGCCTAGCGTCAAGACGACGCTCGGGACTCCGTGCATCTTAGCCGCACCATCGCCGGTTGCTGCCGCCGAGCGGTTTGAGGTGATGCGTAAGTTCGACTGTTCGTCGTCCGCTGGCGCACAACCCGGCGTCATCACCTACGCGTGGTTTCGCAATCTGCGGCTCTTGAATACACCGGAAGGCAGCCTGGAATTTAGACACAGCTCCTATCAGACGCGCGATGAGAGGCTGTGGGTTCGGTTCGCAGATGGCCGCGTCATCGCCTCAGCAACCAGCTTGATGGACGCGCGTCGGCTGTATTCGGCAGGAATGCTGGTCTACAAGTTGCCGATCAGCAGAGTTGCGATCACCGATATTCTGGTGCGTGCAGACGAGTTTGCCGGCGAGCGTGGCGTTGCCGAAAACGCCAAGGTGACGACAGCGGCGGCTGGGCAGCAACAGGACATCACCTTCCTGCTTATTTTTTCGCTGCTTGGTGGCGCGCTCGCGGCGCTCTTTATCTACAACATCTCGCTCTATCGGGTGTTGCGCTACCCCTTCATTCTTGCCCATTGCGCTAGCACGCTCTCTGTCATGATGTTCGCCCTCAGTTGGTCCGGCGCGATCTTCTATTTCGCGCCAGAAATGACACCTCGGGTTCAAATCTCCATCATCTTTGTGAGTGGAGCGCTGTTCATGCTTTCACTTACGATGTTTATGTTGACTTTCATCGAGCGAGAGACATTGCGCATCATCTCAATCGGATTACCGATCACCTTTGCCGCAATCACTGTATCCTCAGCAGTCGTTGGCATGCTCGCCTACCAATCAATGTCGGGTGTGCTGATCGAAGTCTATTACCTGAGCTTTTTTGGCGCATTGGTGACAATGTTGCTCTGTGCCTGGATCGCGTGGCGCAACGGGAGCCGCTCGGCACAGTATTACCTGCTCGTCTGGACGGTGCCGGTTGCGGTTGCGTTGGCGCGGGTTCTCTGGGCGTTCGGCATGTTCAACGTCAACAGCGTGTTTGCTGAAACCAGCCCCACTTTCATTATGGTGATCGAATCGTTCATGAGCGCTTTCGCGGTGAGTTGGCGGATCGGCCAGTTGCGCGACGAGCGAGACGAGGCGCGCTCAACGCAGGCAGAACTGAGGCGGTTGGCAGGAACCGACCCGCTTACCGGCCTGCTCAACCGACGTGCATTTTTGGAACTGGCCCGGCATGGGGATCAATTCAAACAATTTATCCTCATTGACATCGATAACTTCAAGTTGATCAACGATACGCATGGGCATGACACCGGCGATCGCGTCATTATCGCGGTCGCCAAGGCGCTGCTGCGCGAATGCTCTGCCAACTATCTTGTTGGAAGAATGGGTGGCGAAGAGTTCGGCATCATTGTTCCGGATCTCGTGCCGTTCCTGGCGCAACGAATCTGCACGTCGGTTAGCCAATTAGAAATCGTCGAGGGGTTGACCGTAACCGTGAGTGCGGGCGTTGCTATCGGCGCAATCACCACCGCCGAGCATTGGCACGACCTTTATACGGCGGCTGATCTTGCGCTCTACCAAGCAAAGCGCGCGGGACGGAACCAGGTGTGCAACTCCGCGTTAAGCGCCGCTGCATAACGCTCGTTTCCGGCACTCACCATCAGCTTCATGCTTGCGCTGGCCCCTAAGCGGCGATAGGGCCGCGTCATGAAACCAACGATTCTTGTGACCGGCGGTGCCGGATATATTGGAAGCCATGCTGTGCTGGCGCTTCTCGATAGCGGCTATGGCGTTGTTGTGCTCGACAACCTTGTCACGGGATTTGATTGGCTGGTTGATAAGCGCGCGACGTTCGTCAATGGCGCCGTTGAAGACGCTGAACTGGTACGGCGGATATGCGCGGAA
>JAYVZY010000270.1:0-1739 GCA_043782885.1 Sphingomonadales bacterium
CGCTGTTATGCCGGGCTTCACCCATCTGCAATCCGCGCAGCCTGTTACGCTCGGGCACCATCTGATGGCCTATTATGAGATGGTGGCGCGTGATCGTTCGCGCTTTGCCGATGCGCGGGCACGGGGGAACAAGTCGCCGCTCGGCGCGACGGCACTCGCGGGAACGAGCTTCCCGATTGATCGCTACGCCACCGCCAAGGCGCTCGGGTTTGATGCGCCGACGGATAATTCGCTCGACAGTGTGTCTGACCGGGACTTCGCGCTCGATTATCTGATGAGCGCCACCCAATGCGCTTTGCACCTCTCGCGGCTGGCGGAGGAAATCGTGATCTGGGCAAGCCAGCCGTTCGGATTCGTCAACCTGCCCGATGCTTGGTCAACAGGATCGTCGATTATGCCGCAAAAGCGTAATCCCGATGCGGCAGAGCTGGTGCGCTCACATGCGGGCCGCATCATGGGGTGCATGACCGCGCTTTGCTTGAGTATGAAGTGGCTGCCGCTGGCTTATTCAAAGGATATGCAGAACGACAAGCCGCCAGTGTTTGAGGCACACGACCTGCTCGCGCTCAGTATTGCCGCGATGACGGGGATGATCGAAAGCCTGACGTTCCGCACTGATAGAATGCGCGCGCTGGCTGAAAGTGGCTTCGCCACAGCAACCGACCTCGCCGATTGGCTGGTGCGTGTGGCGGGAATGCCTTTCCGCGAGGCGCATCATGTCACGGGCGCGCTGGTGAAATTGGCGGAGACGCGCGGCGTGCAATTGGCCGCGCTTCCCTTGGCCGATATGCAAGCGGTGGACGCGCGCATCGCGGCGGGCGTGTTCGATGTGCTCTCGGTCGATGCGTCGGTCAGCAGCCGGATCAGCCATGGCGGCACCGCGCCATCTGAGGTAAGGAAGCGCGTGGCGTCGGCAAAGAAGGAGCTGGGATTGTGAAAAAATGTGTCGCTCTGGGCGCGGCCCTCGCCCTCTCCGCCTGCGGCAACCGCACCGAACTGCGCCCGCGCCAAGGTGAGGCACTTCCTGTCAAGCCGCTGTTCGCGCCCGCGACGCCAAGTGTCACAAATCTTTTAACCCCCGACAGCCAAGCCCGGCCGCAGCGGAGCGACGAACAATTGAACCGCTCGCAAGAACGGCGCGACGACAAGTTTGACCTGCCGCCCCCTGGCTGATACCCGCGCCGCATGGATCATTTTACCCTCATAAGCAGCGCGTTGCACGCCGAAGACGTGCCACTTTCGATGATTGCAGACGGGGTCGGCACCCCAGTCTATGTCTATTCGCAAGCGACGATCGAACGCCATGCACGCGTGTTTAAGGCAGCGGTGGCGAATACAGGGAATGCCTCACCAAACGTCGCGTTCGCGATCAAAGCGAACCCAAACCTGGCTGTGCTGCGTCTCTTAGCGCGCGAGGGATTTGGGGCAGATGTCGTTTCGGGCGGTGAGCTTGAGCGTGCGCTGGCGGCGGGGATGCCGCCCGCAAAGATAATCTTTTCGGGCGTTGGCAAAACGGATGCGGAACTGGCGCTGGGGCTTGATCGCGGCATCGGTCAGTTCAATCTCGAGTCGGAAGAGGAGGGTACAGCGCTTGCTGCCATCGCCGCCGCGCGGGAGATGAAGGCGCCCGCCGTGTTGCGCGTCAATCCAGATGTTGATGCCAAAACGCACGCCAAAATCTCTACAGGTAAGGCAGAGAATAAGTTTGGCGTGCCAATCTCCGCAGCGCCTGAAATCTT
>JAYVZY010000271.1:0-2079 GCA_043782885.1 Sphingomonadales bacterium
GCATCGCCAACACGCAGCAGCGCGTTCTCTTCGGTTGGCCCACCGGCCCATGCGATGCGTGCCTCACCCGCGCCCACGGTCACCAACGCGCCATCTGCAAGGGCGATTCCCTCATGCTCGCCCGGCCCATCGGCATACATTATGGCGAGATCAAGGTTGGCTTCGGTAAAGTCTACCGCGCCATCATGCGGCACGATGAGGAACCGGACTTCGGGATTGGCCAGCGTGTAAGTTGCCAGTCGCGCGCTGAGCCATTTTGCGGTAAAGTCACGCGGGGCGGCAATCGCTATACTTTGCGATGATTGCCCCGCCTGCATCGCCCGCACCGCCTCCTCAAACTGAAGGAAGCCATTGCGCAACGCCGCGAGCCCCGCTTCCCCCTCATGCGTAAGTTCCAAGCCCTTTGGCGTGCGGCGGAACAGGACAACGCCCAAAACATCTTCCAGCGCACGAATTTGTTGGCCGACGGCAGCGGGCGTAACGGCTAGCTCGTCGGCGGCGCGGGTGAAACTGAGGTGGCGCGCGGCGGCATCGAGCACGCGCAGGCCGTTCAAAGGCAGGTGCGTGCGCTTCATCGACTCATGACGGGCGCCGAGAGCTGGAAGCGCGGGATGATCGCATCAAAACCAGCGCCTTCTTCGCTCAGCATCTGGAAGCTTCCTTCCATACTGCCCGATGGCGTATTGAGTGGGCAGCCAGAGACATAATCATACGATCCGCCCGGGGTGATGACCGGTTGCTCGCCCACAACGCCCTCGCCATCGACCAAATGCCGCGCACCGCGCCCATCTGTAATCTCCCAATGGCGGGTGATAAGCTGCACGGCGAGCGCGCTCTCATTCTCGATGCGGATGTGATAGGCCCAAAACCAACGGCCCTTATCAACGTCAGATTGCTCATCCAGAAAATTAACCGCGACGCGCACGGTGACGCCGCGCGTGGTTTCGGCGTAGGGGAAAAGCGCCTTCACAGCCCAACCGCCCTGAACGCCTGATCGAGATCATCGATCAAATCTTGCGGGTCTTCCAGACCGATGTTGATCCTCAGCATCCCCTCGGTCACGCCCATCGCCTCGCGCTTTTCTGCGCCAATCGCGTGGTGCGTGGTGGAGGCCGGATGCGTGAGCAGCGATTTGCAATCGCCGATATTGTTCGAGATGTCGATCAGCTCCAGCGCGTTGAGGAATTTATGCGCTTCGGGGCGACCGCCATCCAGCAGGAACGAGAAGATCGGGCCGCACGCGCTCATCTGGCTCATCGCCAGATTGTGTTGCGGGTGCGAGGGCAGGCCGGGGTGCAGCATCTTCGGCACCCGCTTCTCCACGAATGTGCCGACGATCAGCGCATTCTCTGATTGGCGCTTGGCACGCAAATCAAGCGTTTCGAGTCCCTTGAGCACGACCCAGGCGTTGAATGGTGAAAGGTTCGGCCCGGTGTTGCGCTGAAAGGGCAGCAGCGTGTTGTTGATAAAGTCGGCCGTGCCGCACACCGCGCCCGCAAGCACCCGACCCTGCCCATCCATCAGCTTGGTCGCGGAATAAGCGACGACATCGGCATCGAAATCGAGCGGGCGTTGGAGCACCGGCGTGCAGAACGCATTGTCCACCACCGTGGTGATGCCGTGCGCCTTCGCCAGCCCACAGACAAAGCGCAAATCAACAATATCCATCGTCGGGTTCGCGGGCGTCTCGAAGAAGAACACCTTAGTGTTGGGTTTAATCGCCGCCTTCCACGCCTCATTCTCGCGGCTGTCGATCGTCGTGACCCCGATCCCGAACTTGGGCAGCAGCGTGTCCGTCAGCCAGCGGCACGAGCCGAACGCCGCGCGGGCCGCCACCACATGATCGCCCGTTTGGAGCTGGCAGAGCAGCGCTGCCGTCATCGCCGCCATACCTGAGGCTTGCACGCGGCAGGCCTCTGCCCCCTCCATCAGCGCAATCCGCTCTTCAAGCATCTGCACGGTGGGGTTTTGGAGGCGGCCATAGGTCATGCCAACCGCTTCGCCCGCAAAGCGCGCCGCGGGCGTTTCGGCATCATCGTAGCAGAAGCCCGAGGTCAGGAAAATCGCCTCAGACGTCTC
>JAYVZY010000272.1:0-4547 GCA_043782885.1 Sphingomonadales bacterium
CTTCATGGAGGGGTTAGGGGTGTGCTATTCGGCCAAGCGCACTTCTTAAATTTCTGGCCCACCCCTAACCCCTCCCTGAAGGGAGGGGGGAGAAAGACCAATGACCA
Organism: Sphingomonadales bacterium; assembly: GCA_043782885.1. Classification (GTDB taxonomy): domain Bacteria; phylum Pseudomonadota; class Alphaproteobacteria; order Sphingomonadales; family Sphingomonadaceae; genus JAGWQR01. Next base: position 108 of record JAYVZY010000272.1, read on the forward strand.
CTCAAACAGCCTCTTTCATCAACATCGGCGAACGCACCAACGTCACCGGCTCTGCCGCGTTCAAGAAGCTCATCTTGGCGGGGGATTTCCCCAAGGCGGTGGAGGTCGCGCGCCAGCAGGTGGAGAATGGCGCGCAGATTATCGACATCAACATGGATGAAGGCCTGCTCGATTCCGAAGCGGCGATGGTCACGTTCCTCAAGCTGATCGCCGCCGAGCCGGACATTGCGCGCGTGCCGTTCATGATCGATTCGTCGAAATGGTCGGTGATTGAGGCGGGGCTGAAATGCGTTTCCGGCAAGCCGATTGTCAATTCCATCAGCATGAAAGAGGGCGAAGCGGCCTTCCTCGATCATGCCCGCAAGGTGATGAATTACGGTGCCGCTGTTGTCGTCATGGCGTTCGATGAGAAGGGCCAAGCGGACACGAAAGACCGCAAAATTGAGATTTGCGAGCGGGCTTATAAACTGCTGATGACCATCGGCTTTCCGCCGGAAGACATCATCTTCGACCCCAACGTGTTCGCCATCGCGACCGGCATTGACGAGCACCGCCGCTACGCCATCGACTTTATCGAGGCCGTAGCAGAGATCAAAAAGCGCTGCCCGCACGTGCATTTTAGCGGTGGCCTCTCCAACCTCTCATTCAGTTTCCGGGGTAATGAGCCGGTGCGCCGCGCGATGCACTCGGTGTTCCTCTATCACGCGATTCCGGTTGGCTTGGATATGTCCATCGTCAACGCGGGGCAGCTTGATATTTATGACCAGATCGATCCCGTGCTGCGCGAAGCGTGCGAGGATGTGATCTGGGACAAACATGACGACGCGACCGACAACCTCATCACGCTGGCGGAAAAGTTTCGTGGCACCGATGTTGTGGCAGAGAAAGCGGCGCAAGAATGGCGCGGCTGGCCGGTCACCAAGCGGCTCGAACATGCGCTCGTCAAGGGCATCGACATGTATGTGGTGGAGGACACTGAGGAGTGCCGCCAGCAGTTTGCCCGCCCGATTGAGGTGATCGAAGGGCCGCTAATGGATGGCATGAACGTGGTCGGCGATCTGTTCGGCTCGGGCAAAATGTTCCTGCCGCAGGTGGTGAAATCCGCCCGCGTGATGAAGAAGGCGGTCGCGCATCTCATCCCGTTTATCGAGGCGGCGAAGGAGCCGGGCGCGCGCGCCAAAGGCAAAATCATCATGGCCACGGTGAAGGGTGATGTGCATGATATCGGCAAAAATATCGTCGGCGTCGTGCTGCAATGCAACGGCTATGAGGTGATCGATATGGGCGTGATGGTGCCTTGGTCGGACATTCTCAAGGCCGCGAAAGAGCATGATGCGGATATGATTGGGCTTTCCGGCCTCATCACGCCGTCGCTCGATGAGATGGTGACGGTGGCCGAGGAGATGCAGCGCGCGGGGTTCAACATTCCACTGCTCATCGGCGGCGCGACCACGAGCAAAGTGCATACGGCGCTGCGGATTGATCCGAAATATGACGGCCCAGTGGTTTATGTGCTCGATGCCAGCCGCGCCGTGGGCGTGGCGTCTACCCTGCTATCAGACACGCTGCGCGATGATTTTGTGAAGGCGACGGTGGATGATTATGAGGCCGTGCGCGTCTCGCGCGCGGACAAGGGGCAGAATGAACTCGCCACGCTTGCAGAAGCGCGCGCGAATGCGTTCGTGATTGATCCGGCGCTCGCCCCCCCTGCCCCATTGCAGCCCGGTGTGCATGTGTTTGAGGATTGGGATCTCGCCAATCTGCGCGAGCTGATCGACTGGACGCCGTTCTTCCGTGCGTGGGAGTTGGCGGGCACGTATCCGGCGATTTTGACAGATGAGGTTGTCGGTGACAGCGCCACATCACTGTTCGCCGATGCACAGAAGATGCTCGATACGATCATTGCGGAGAAATGGCTGACGGCCAAGGGCGTCGTCGGGCTTTGGCCGTGTCTGCGGGATGGGGATGATGTGTTGCTGAACAGCGGCACCCGCCTCCCCTTCCTCCGCCAACAAATCAAAAAGCGCGCAGGCCGTGCCAATATGTGCTTGGCCGACTTTATAAGCACCGAAGCTGACCATATCGGTGGCTTTGCGGTCGGCATACACGGCATTGACCCGCACATTGCGCGCTTTAAGGCAGAGCACGACGACTATCAGGACATTTTGCTAAAGGCGCTGGCTGATCGGTTTGCGGAGGCATTCGCCGAAAGGCTGCACCAGCATGTGCGCACTTGCGTTTGGGGTTATGCACCCGATGAGCAGCTCACCAACGAGGCGCTCATCAAGGAGCAATATCGCGGTATCCGCCCTGCCCCCGGCTATCCAGCGTGCCCAGATCACAGCCTCAAGCCGATCTTGTTCGATCTGCTCGGCGCGACCGCGACCACCGGCATAACCCTCACCGAGAGCTTCGCGATGCTACCGACAGCGGCGGTTTCGGGCTTCTATTTCGGCCATCCGCAGGCCGAGTATTTCGGTGTGGCACGCGTGGGCGAGGATCAGCTGCACGATTACGCCGCACGGCGCGGCGCGGACTTACCGACAGCAACGCGGTGGCTGCGGCCAAATTTGGATTAGCCTAAGGCCGGTTCACCCAAGCGACCCGATTGCCCTCGGCAATCCCTAACTTAGCTGCAAGCCCACCGCCAATTTCCAGTACGGCATTCACGCTGCCACCAGATGAAAGCGGAGTCAGATCATAAGGCTTGGCATTCCGCTTGATGCTCTCGATCCGGCCATCTGGCTTAATAAAGATAATGTCGAGCGGAATCATCGTGTTTTTCATCCAGAAGGACGCCGGATGCGGTGGAGTCATCGGGAAGATCATACCCTTATTCGGATCAAGATGGGCGCGACACATCAGCCCGCGTTCTTGCTGCGCATCCGTGCGAGCAACCTCAATGACGAAGGTGCGCTTGCCACGTCTGGTTTCAATTTGCAGCTGCGTCGGATGAGCGAGTGGGGTAAATTGCAGCGGGCAATCGGCCAGCGCTGGCGTTATCGGGAGAGCGAACAAAAGCCCTGAAATCAAAATATAACGCAACTTCATGGCCGTTTAATCTCCACCGCTAGCGGGCCTTTGGCACCTGGCGCAATGCGCGCCAAGAGCGTTTCTGCTGGCAGCATTTCGGCGATACCAGCTTCCCGGAGTGTTTCCATATGCACGAAAACATCCTCTTGTCCACGCACCACAAAGCCATAACCCTTAAGCCGATTAAACCATTTGACGATGACCAGCTCAAAGTCGCCAGCATCCGCTGCCAATCGCGCACGGTTATTTTGGGATTTGTGATCAGACGGAGATGCTATATTTTCGGTGCACCCCGACATGTCGATTGAGAGTATTTTCGTTGCTTGCCGACCACGCGCGCCGACTACCGCCTCGCATTCAACGCGGGCGCCTTCCGGTATCGTTCGCCGCCCGTGATCGCGAAGAAGCGAAAAATGCAACAGAATATCGCCGGCTTCATCGTCCGCAACGACGAAACCAAAACCGCGCGTCGCGTCAAACCATTTGACGACGCCCGAATAAACGACTGCCCCCTGCACACTAAGCATATCACTCATACGCTGAATCCAAAATTTCCCCAAGTCAACTTAGCAACATAGCATTTAGTATAACTTGCAAATCACCGATAGTCTCAAATCACTAAATATACATTATAAATTATGCTGACCTGATGGGCTTAAAGTGGTTATCTTTCCCAGATCACTCACTCCCAGCCCGCAAGCGCCGCCACGCTATCATCATAACTATGCCCGGCGCGCAAGAGCTTTGCGATCGTACGCTGGCGCAATTCACGAGTCGGGAGTGTGCCTGAATAGGGGCCGAGCCGCCTGCGCTTTGCATATCTCTCGGCCGCCTCCGAGGATGAAATCGGTATGGCCTCAATAGCCGTGTGCACCACTTCGCTTGCGATGCCAGCATCACGAAGCGCCCCTGCTATGCGGCGCGCTCCATAACCACGGCGCAACAGAGCGCCCGCACGCATTTCGGCATATGCGGGGTCATCAACGAAGCCCAATCGCGCCATTTTTTCAACTATGGTCGTTACCGTGAGCGCGCCACACTCAGGTTCGTCATTCACCGTGAGCTTTCGCAACAAATAGCTTCGAAGCCGCGTTTCACTCGTCGCGTAGCGTGCCACATAGTGCATGGCGAGCCGCTCCAGCGTCGCCGCATCGCATGTTTTTGGCTCTTTGGCGTGTTTCCCTTTCATACGCCACGATTGTGCCACAGTCGTGCGAGAAGGGCTAGATTAACGATAAATTTAAGCACTGGCTTTCTTTGATGATTGAAACAATCCTTACCCCAACGGCAACCCACGACACCTTGCCGCGTCGATTCTCAGATTTTTTGACGATGTCGGAAGCGCTTAATTACGCGGCCCAGGGCAAACGTGGACTGAACTTTCATGATGCGCGCGGCAGTTTGATC
>JAYVZY010000273.1:0-12776 GCA_043782885.1 Sphingomonadales bacterium
CAACGTCGGCGGCCATGTTGGTGGCGCTGCCGGTTGTCGCATCAACATTGGTCATCGCGTCGCTGGCCGTGCCAACGGTGTTGTCGACGACCATATTGGTGACGCTATCGCCCGCTGTTGAGGACGAGTGGCAGCCGCTCACAAGCAGCGCAAACGAGGCAACGGCGATCAGAGGCACATTCAAACGCATAGTAAACTCCTTTAATGCACATTGCCTATCCCGACCGCGCGAGCGTGGCAAGAAATTCTGGCTGTGTCTGCTCCAGAGCCGCATCCAGCGCGCGCATATCAGCCGGAACGCCCAGCGCGGCGAGGCTGGTGACGCCGTAATCACTAATGCCGCACGGCACGATTCCACCGAAATGCGCGAGATCCGGCGCAACGTTGATCGAGAAGCCGTGATACGTCACCCATTTGCGCACCCGCACGCCGATGGCGCCTATTTTTGCTTCCCCACCCTGCGTGTCCGTCCAAATACCGATCCGCCCCTCTGCGCGGCGCGCACGCACGTCGAGCACCGCCAGCGCCGCGATCACCCAGCCCTCCAGCGCGTGCACATAGCGGCGCACATCTCTGCCGCGCATGTTCAAATCAAGCATGACATAACCAATCCGCTGGCCGGGGCCGTGATAGGTATAGCGCCCTCCACGCCCCGCCACGAACATCGGGAAGCGATCATCAAGCAGCTCTGCTGGATTGGCGCTGGTGCCTGCGGTATACAGCGGTGGATGCTCAAGCAGCCAAATACGCTCCGCCGCTCGCCCTTCGTGAATGGCCGCCGCGCGCGCCTCCATCGTCGCGAGCGCCAGAGTATAATCGGTGAGGCCTTGTGTGACCTGCCATTCCACATCTGCAATCATTCGGGGCTTGTCCATTGCCGCCTGCTCTGCCATCGATAGTGGCTTAAGCCAAGGAAAACCCGAATATGTTCACGCTGCAAACCATCTGGGATGATACCCTCGCCTTTATCAAGCGGGAGCAGGCGCTGCTCGTGCCGCTTGCGTTGGCGACGCTTGGGCTGGGGAATATGGGCAGCCTGATGGCGCAAGAGTTTGAACTGGCGCAGCCCGCCAACGCGATGGGTGCGGGGTTGTTCGCACTGATGCTGCTGTTCATGCTCCTTATTCTCCTCGGCCATCTTGCGATTATCACGCTCACACTCCGCAGCGGGATGAGCGTTGCTGAGGCGCTGCGCCACGCGGCGCGCTGTCTGTGGCGGGTTTTGGTGGTGCAACTCGCATTCGGGTTCATCATCGGACTGCTGGCGGTGCCTTCGTTGTTTAAGCATGTGAACGAACTTCACGCCAACACCCTCGGGCGGGCAAATTTTTCCGTATCAGAATTGCTTTGGTTGCTCATTCTCTTCGGCACGGCGGTTTGGGCTTCGATCCGTATTATGCCGGTGCAAGCCCTGCAAGTTGATCAGAAAATTGGGATTATTGATGCGGTGAAGACGGCTTTTGCGCTCACTCGCGGGCACTTTTTGCAATTGCTGGGGTTCGCGCTGCTGCTTGGGGTGGTGGCAGGCATCGTGCAGCTCGCAACGAAATTCGTGCTCGGCTCAGTGTTTACGATTATTGGCAAGAGCATTGGCTCACCGTTGACGGGAAAGGTGCTGGAGTCACTTGTGCAAAGCGCGCTGGCGACGGTTGTCGGGCTGGTGAGCGCGGTGTTTATCGCGAAGCTGTATCGCGCGCTCGCGGGTGGCGATTCGGAATTGAAGACGATCTTCGGGTAGCGCTTATTCCCACACCGCTTCCGGTGGCAGGCTCATCAAAATCGCATCAATGTTCCCGCCGGTCTTGAGCCCAAATAACGTTCCCCGATCATAGACGAGGTTGAACTCGGCATAGCGGCCGCGCCAGATGAGGGCTTGGTGGCGCTCCTCAGCGGTGAAGGGGTGGTTCATCCGCTTGCGCACCAGTTGCGGGTAAATGTCGAGGAATGCCTCTCCCACAGCGCGGGTAAAGGCGAAGCTCGCGTCGAAATCGCCTTCTAAATGATCATAAAAGATGCCGCCTACACCGCGATGCACTTTGCGGTGCGGGATATAAAAATAATCATCCGCCCATTTTTTATAGGTGGCGTGATCGGCAATCGGGTGCAGATCACACGCCGCCTTCATCCGCGCGTGGAAGGCCGCGGTGTCCTCCTCATAAGGGATCGGAGGGTTCAGATCAGCCCCGCCGCCGAACCAGCTTTTGCCGGTGATGAGATAGCGCGTATTCATATGCACAGCGGGCACATGCGGGTTCGCCATATGCGCGACAAGGCTTATGCCGGTGGCGAAGAATTCCGGGTTGTCCGCTGCCCCGTGCATCGTTGCGGCAAATTCGGGCGAGAACGTGCCGCCGACGGTGGAGACATTAACCCCCACTTTCTCGAACACTTTGCCCTTCATCACCCCGCGCACGCCGCCGCCGCCCGCGCCTGTGGGATCATCATCGCGATTCCAGGGTGTGTAGCCGAAGGTCGCGTCCGAGCCCGCCTCGCGTTCGATGGCTTCGAACACCGCGCAAATGCGGGTGCGAAGGGCCTCGAACCAATTGCGCGCGGCGTGCTGTTGGGGGTTGAGGGGGATCATTGTGCCAAAATCCTTAACGAGGAAGCCCGTTGGTCTGTCTTAGCGCTTCTGCCAGGGCAATGCCCGCAGCCACGCCTAAATTCAAGGAGCGCAGGCTGGGCATCAGCGGAATACGCAGCGCGACATCGCACGCCGCGCGCACATCATCGGGCACACCGGCGCTTTCCGATCCCATCAGCAAAGTATCCTCCGGCTCGAACACGCCATCATAAAGCGAAACGCTGGCCTTTGAGGATAAGAGAATCACCCGCCCGCCCCGAGTTGCCCTAAATGCTGCCCAATCTGCGTGACGAGTCACCGCAACATGTTCAGCATAGTCCATTCCCGCCCGTTTCAATCGCTTATCTGAAAAGCCAAAGCCCAGCGGCTCGATCAGATCAACACCCACGCCAAAGCAGGCGGAAAGCCGCAGCACAGCGCCCACATTGCCTGCGATTTCGGGCTGATAAAGGGCCAGTTGCATTGCCTCCCTCTAGTCAATACCAAAGATAGGTCAAATTCATGTTTGCAACTGCCGCAAGAGGCGCTATCAGCGCCCAAAATCATTGGGAAGGACATCGTGCAAAAGCGCGCGCACCCTGTGCGCCATCGTGCGGTGTCCGTTAATTACAAGGTCGGGTTTTGATCATGGCAAGTGTTGATACCGCACACACACCGGAGGCCGCTCTCGGCGAAGAGGGCGCACGCCGCCGTGACTTTATTCATGTCGCCGCACTGAGTTTTGCCGGCATAGGCGCGGTGGCCGTTGTGCTGCCTCTCGTCAATCAGATGAACCCGTCGGCTGACGTGCTCGCTATGGCCTCGATTGAAGTCGACCTCTCGGCAATCAAGCCCGGTCAGGCGATCAAGACGATGTGGCGCAAGCAACCCGTGTTTGTGCGCAACCTGACGACCAAAGAAATCACCGACGTGAAGGGGCGGCTAACCGCCTCGCTGCGCGATCCGCAATCGCTGGATGATCGCACCAAGGCAGGCAAAGAGAATTGGTTGATCACGATGGGCGTCTGCACCCATCTCGGTTGCGTGCCGTTGGGAGCGGGTGAGGGTGAAGATCGCGGGCCGTTCGGTGGCTATTTCTGCCCCTGCCATGGCTCGGCCTATGATGCTGCTGGCCGGATCATTAAAGGCCCCGCACCAAAGAATCTTGAAGTGCCGGACTATGCATTCAAATCAGACACAATTGTTCAGATTGGTTGAGGTAGGATAATATGAGTTTCCCCTGGGCAAAGCATTATGAGCCGAAGAACGGCTTCTCGAAGTGGATGGATGAGCGCCTGCCGCTCCCCCGCTTGGTCTATGGTGCAATCGGAGCGGGTTACCCCGTGCCGCGCAACATCAACTATTTCTGGAGCTTTGGCTTTTTGGCCGGCATTGCGCTCGTCGTGCAGATTATCACCGGGGTAGTGTTGGCGATGCACTACGCTGCCAATGGCGCGATTGCGTTTGATTCGGTTGAGCATATCATGCGCGATGTAAATGGCGGCTGGTTCCTCCGCTACGCGCACGCAACGGGTGCCAGTTTCTTCTTCGTCGTGATTTACGTTCACATCTTTCGTGGCCTGTATTTCGGTTCTTACAAAGCCCCGCGTGAGATGATCTGGCTGCTCGGCGTGCTGATCTTCCTGCTGATGATGGCGACCGCATTCATGGGCTATGTGCTGCCGTGGGGCCAGATGAGCTTCTGGGGGGCTCGCGTGATCACCGGCTTCTTCTCGGCGATCCCGCTGGTGGGTGAACCGATCAGGCAATGGCTGCTCGGTGGCTTTGCGCCAGACAATGCTGCGCTGAACCGCTTCTTCTCGCTGCACTATCTCCTGCCGTTCGCCATTCTCGGCGTGGTCATCCTGCACGTGTGGGCGCTGCACATTCCGGGCTCGAGCAATCCGACGGGCATTGAGGTGAAGGATGAGCAGGATACTGTGCCATTCCACCCATATTACACCTCAAAGGATGGGTTCAGCGTTGCGGTGTATCTGACGTTGTTTGCGCTAGTGGTGTTCTTTTTCCCTAACGTGTTGGCCTCTCCCGATAATTACATTCCCGCCAATCCGATGTCGACACCAGCGCACATTGAGCCGGAATGGTATTTCTGGCCATTCTACGCAATTCTGCGCGCTTTCACCGCCAACGTTTTCGGCGTTCCCGCCAAGCTGATCGGCGTGATCGCGATGTTCGCGGCTATTGCGCTGCTGTTCTTCCTGCCCTGGATCGACAAGTCACCGGTGCGTTCCACCACGTATCGTCCGCTGTATAAGAAGTTCTTCTGGGCGCTGGTGGTCGATGTTCTCATCCTCGGTTGGATGGGTAAATCGCCAGCAGAGCAGCCCTATGTCTGGATCAGCCAGATCGCGGGGATGTATTATTTTGCGCATTTCCTGATCATCCTGCCGATTGTCTCGGCGATGGAACGGCCGTTACCGCTGCCGAATTCAATCACTGAATCGGTGCTGACCAAATATAACGCGCGTCACGCGCAACCAGCTGAATAAGGGGCCGCACGAATGGCTAAATTAGCTCCCATCGGCGTCGGTTTCGCCTTTATCGTCGCGCTCTTTTGGGCACTGGTGACCGGATCATTCGCGCTGCCTGATCCGACCGCCGCGCGACTTTTCCATGAAGAGCCAAAAGCGCTTAGTCTTGTGAGCGATGGCCCATTCGGCAAATACGATCGCGCCCAGCTACAACGCGGTTTTCAAGTGTACAAAGAGATTTGCTCGGCCTGCCACTCGCTGCGATTGGTCGCTTTCGCTGACCTGACCGGTATCGGGTATAACAAGGACGAAGTGAAGCAGATCGCAAAGACCTGGCCGGTGCAGCAGCCCTCTATCAGTTTGAAGACCGGCGAGAACACACTCCGCCCTGGGCTTCCATCTGACAAATTCCCATCACCCTATGCGAACGAGCTTGCAGGCCGCGCCAGCAACAATGGCGCGCTGCCACCGGACTTCTCGCTGATCACCAAGGCGCGCGAGGGTGGAGCGGCGTATGTTTATTCTCTCGTGACCGGCTACCAAGACGTGCCTGCCGCACAGCGCAAGCAGTTCCCCGATTCGGTTCCGGATGCCAAGCATTACTACAATCCCTATTTCGCGAACCTCAATATCGCGATGCCGCCGCCACTGAAGGCGGATGGGCAGGTAACTTATGCGGATGGCACCAAGGCCACCAAGGCGCAGATGGCTACCGATGTCGCCGCCTTCCTCACATGGACGGCTGAACCCAAGCTGGAGGCTCGCCACGCGGGTGGCGTCGCGAGCGTCGTCTTCCTGCTGATCCTCTCGATCCTCGCCTATATGAGCTACCAGAGCATTTGGGCGAACAAGGAACATTGACCGTTATCCCCTCCCAATAGGGAGGGGTGGTTATCCGCTTGCTGCCGGGTTACGCACCGTGATCATCGCCGTCGAGGTGAAGGTCATCACCACCTCGTCATGCTGGTTACGCACGGTCATCTTCTTCCGGAACAGCCCCATTTCAGGACGCGAGGCGCTGCGGCGTTTATCGATCAATTCTGTTTCACAACTGAGCGTATCTCCGGGATAAACGGGCTTTGGCCAGCGCACCTCATCAATCCCCGGCGAGCCAAGGCCTTGATGCCCCAACCCCTGCGAATGTGCGACCACCATCGCCATCGTCATGGCGCTGGTGTGCCAGCCACTTGCGGCGAGCCGGCCGAATGAGGTCTTGGCGGCGGCCTCATCAGAGAGATGGAACGGCTGCGGATCAAATTTGCGGGCGAAGGTGATCACCTCATCACGCGTGACGCTGTAAGCACCGAAGCGCTCGATCTGGCCGACCTCAAGGTCCTCGTAAAATTGCGCCAACGCTCAGGCCCCCGTCAAAAAGTGCAGCACATCGCCGTCTTTGACAACATAATCCTTGCCCTCAGCGCGCAGTTTGCCCGCATCGCGTGCGCCGCTTTCGCCCTTGCAAGCGACATAATCATCATAGGCGATCGTTTCGGAGCGGATAAACTTGTGCTCAAAATCAGAGTGGATCACGCCCGCCGCCTCGGGTGCCTTCGCGCCTTTGCGCACCGTCCACGCCCGTGTTTCCTTCGGGCCGCAGGTGAAATAGGTCAGCAGATCCAGCAACTTGTATCCCGCAACGATGATCCGCGCGAGGCCGGTTTCATGCAGGCCAAGGTCGGACAGGAACTCCGCACGGTCAGCCGGATCAAGCGTCACAATCTCCGCCTCAATCGCCGCTGAAATGACTACCGCCTGCGCACCTTCGCGCACCGCCATCTCAAACACGCGGGCCGAAAGCGCATTGCCCTCCGCCGCCGCCCCCTCATCAACGTTGCACACATACAGCACGGGCTTGGAGGTGAGTAGTTGCGCTTGCTTTAGCAACCGCGCCTCGTCATCATCGCCGGGAACCGTCAACCGCGCGGGCTTGCCCTCGCGCAACAAATCAAGCGCCTTGCCGAGCACCGAGGCCGCTGCCTTGGCTTCCTTGTCGCCCTGCATTCCCTTTTTCGCGAGCATCGGTACGCGCTTTTCGAGCGATTCGAGATCGGCGAGCATCAGCTCGGTCTCCACCGTTTCCGCGTCTGAAATCGGATCAACCTTGCCCTCAACGTGCGTGACATCGCCATCCTCAAAGCAGCGCAGCACATGGACGATGGCGTCTACCTCGCGGATGTTCGCGAGAAACTGGTTGCCCAGCCCCTCGCCCTTCGAGGCACCACGCACGAGGCCGGCAATGTCGACAAAGCCAAGCTGCGTCTCGATAATCTTGGCCGATCCGGCGATCGCCGCAATCGCCTCCATCCGCTTATCCGGCACGCCGACCGAGCCGACGTTCGGCTCAATCGTGCAGAACGGATAATTGGCCGCCTGCGCCGCCGCCGTCTCGGTGAGCGCATTAAAAAGCGTGGACTTGCCAACATTAGGCAGCCCGACGATACCGCATTTGAAACCCATTTAATTATTCCGATTCAATTCCAAATCACCCGAACTCAGGCACAAAGGGAGAAATTTCTTCATAGCTCACAACGAAACCAAAAAGAGCCACGGCTTCAGGGTGAGCGTCTATGAAACTCTGAGGCGCAATCAGTGCAGTCTGATAGTCATCATGCTTCCACTTGCCCATACGATTTTCAGCTCTCTTTTTATAATTTTCTGGCTGATTGGGTTGCCATTTACCGTGTGCAGGTTTGTTCTCAATATGGATGGCATATTTTCTATGTTCCCGAGTATCAATCAGAAAGAGCGTGATGTCCGTCTCCGAATCCAGTTTAGTTTCGGGATCACGGAACCATCTTTGATGCCATTTTTCTGTCCGGTCGAGGTCAATCCAGCCATCAGCGAATTTGCTTCTCCCGACGAACAAATTAAAAAAATGGCGATTCGTGGATATTTCCCGCCAGAAACAATGATCGAGCGCAAGTTCGTCCTTGTTGACTTCGTTCATAACCATCTCACTCCGCCAACCGCCCCGCCACATCACTCATAAAACGCACCGCGTCGCCATCCGCGAGCCAGCCCGCTTCTGCCGCCAGCGCGCCCAGCATATCGGATAGCGGATCAATCTCGGCCTTGGCATAATTGCCCAGCACGTAATCATGAACCCGGTCGCGCACCCCCGGATGGCCAATCCCAATCCGGACGCGGCGGAAATCTTCGCCGATATGCGCCGCGGCTGATTTCAGCCCATTGTGCCCCGCTGTTCCGCCGCCGGTCTTCACCTTCACGCGGAAGGGGTCGAGGTCGAGTTCATCGTGCCACACGGTGACATCGCTCGGCTCCAACTTGTAAAAGTCCAAAGCTGCGCGGATGCTCTCGCCCGAGAGGTTCATGAAGGTGGCGGGTTTGAGGAGGAGTAGCTTGTGCGATCCAATCCGCCCCTCTTGCGTCCAGCCCTTGAAGCGCTGCTTGGGCGCATCAAAGCCATAGACCTCGGCGATGGTATCCACCGCCATAAAGCCGACATTGTGCCGGTTGAGCGCGTAATTCGCGCCGGGATTTCCAAGGCCGACCCAGAGTTGCATCGCGCCTCTTTATGCGCCCCCCTCCGTGATGGGAAGGGGGCGACATAGATTACTCGGGTGCAGCTTCGCTCTCGCCCTCGGCATCGCCTGCGCTTGATTTGAGTGCAGATGGCGCGATAATGGTGGCGATGGTGAAGTCGCGATCAGTAATCGCACTCGCCGCACCCGCAGGCAGCGTGACCGCAGAGATGTGGATCGAATCACCCACTTCATATCCCACCAACGAGATCATAATCTCATCGGGGATTTCAGCGGCATCGCAAATCAGCTCCAGCTCGTGGCGCACGATGTTGAGCACTGCGCCGCGCTTGATCGCGGGCGAAAGCAGCTCATCGGTAAAGTGCACAGGCACGTTCACATGCACCTTGGCATGCTCGGAAATGCGCAAGAAGTCGGCGTGCAAGGGGCGATCTGAAACCGGGTGGAAAGCCACATCCTTCGGCAGCGTGCGCACCTTCTTGCCACCAAGCTCGATCATAACGACCGAGTTCATGAAATGGCCGGTGTGCAGCGCCTTCATCAGCAGTTTCTCTTCAACGTGCACAGCAGTGGGCGCTTCGTTGTTGCCATAAATGACGCACGGAATACGGTTGTTGCGACGCAGTGCACGAGAGGCTCCCTTGCCAACTCCTTCACGCGTCTCAGCCGACAAGGTCAGCAGATCGCTCATAATGCTTCTCCAAAGTGTTGCTTCCCGCCACGCCTCCAGGGATGTCTGCGGATCAGGAAGCGGCGCGCTTAGCGGGATTCGGGTGATTTGGCAAGTTGTGTTTGGTGGTGCGCACCGCTATCAAGCCGCATGGCCAAATTCCTGATTGTTGAAGCGCGCTTTTATACGCATCTGAATGACTTGTTGATTGAAGGCGCGCGTGCGGCGCTGGAAGAGGCGGGGCATAAGGCGGAGGTGATCACCGTGCCTGGCGCGCTCGAAATTCCGGGCGCGATTGCGCTGGCGGCGGAGAGCGGGCGCTATGATGGGTTCATTGCCATTGGCGTAGTGATTCGCGGTGAGACGTATCATTTCGAAATTGTCGCGGGTGAAAGCGCGCGCGGGCTGATGGCGCTCAGCATGGATGGGCTGGCGATTGGCAATGGCATACTCACGGTGGAGAATGAGGCGCAGGCGCTGACGCGCGCGCGGCCCGATGAGAAGGACAAGGGCGGCGAAGCGGCCAAGGCAGCGATGGCGATGTTGGAACTAAAGGCGCGTTTCGGGGGGTAGGGTGGCGGAAGTCACGTTGGGCGTGCTGTCCGGATCGCTGTTGTCATTAGCGTTCCTAGCGCGCCTCAAGCTCTCAGACCATAGTTCGAGCGAGCCGCCTCACTCATCCGAGCCCCAATACGCGCGCGGCATTACCCTTGAGGATCAGTGGCATCACTTCATCCTTAAAGCCCGCAGTCTTGGCCGCCTCAATCCATTTTTCCGGACGGATAAGCGGAAAATCGGAGCCGAACATCATCTTATGTTTCAACTGGGTATTGGCATATTGAATGACTTGCGGCGGGAAATATTTTGGTGACCAGCCGCTCAGATCAATAAACACATTGTCTTTGTGCAGCGCCATTGAGAGGCTCTCATCCGCCCAGGGCCAACTTGGGTGGGCGAGGATGATCTGCATATCGGGGAAATCTGCGGCGACATCATCCACGAGCATCGGTTGGCCATATTTGAGCCGTACGCCGCCGCCGCCGCGCATACCCGTTCCCATGCCCGAATGGCCGGTGTGAAAAATAGCCGGCAGTTTGTATTCGGCGATCACCTCATAAATCGGGTAGCCCATCCGGTCTGCAGGTGCACAATTCTGCATGATGTGGTGGAATTTGAAGCCTTTGACACCGTAATTATCAATCAAATTACGCGCCTCGCGGGCGCCCAATTTGCCTTTATGCGGGTCAATTGACGCAAACGGGATAACGATGTCTTTATGCTGCGCCGCAATCTCGGCGATCTCTTCATTGCGGATGCGCTTGGCGCCAATCCCGCTTTCACAGTCGACCGTGAACAGGCAGAAGGCAATGTTGCGTTCGCGATAGAAGGCGATGGTCTCAAGGATCGTCGGCTTCTTGCGGTCAGCCTTGAAATAAGCCGACGCCGCATCGAAAAACTCCGCCATCACTGGGTCTTCGGGATCATGGCATGAGGCTTCAGCATGAACATGCACGTCGATGGCGGTGATTTTTGCCAAATCAATTTTCGCTGTATCCACCATTATTTCATGCCCAACGCTTTGTCTTCATTCGCGCGGCTGATGAGATAATGGCGAATGCTCTCAGCCTGTTTGGGCGAATAATCCTTGGCGAACGACACCATACCTGTCGATTTAAGGATGCCACCCAGCACCACTGCCCGGAAGGTTGCGGCGGAGCTGATGGTGCTGGAATGGCGCAGATCGGGATTCAGCCCGCCCGCAATCGCCGCATCGCCGTGGCAATTGCCACAATTGGGCGAATAGAGCGATTTACCCTCGGCGATTTGTGCAGGCGTTCCGGTCACCGGTGGTGGATCGAGTGGCAGCTGCGCCAGCGCCGGAGCGGGCGGCAACACGCTCTTCGCGCCAAGCTTGAATACCAGCAGCCGGGAAATGTTGCGCGTGAGGCCGGATTTATCGGCAAGCACGCCGGTTGCCACGTCCCACACGCCGCCCCAGCCTGCCATGATCGCAACGTATTGCTCGCCCTTGATGCTATAGGTCATCGGCGCGGCAATCACGCCCGTTTGCACCGGCGTAGACCAAAGCGACTTGCCCGTGTCGGCGCTATAGGCGTTGAAACTGCCACCCGCCGTACCTTGAAAGACCAAGTTGCCCGCAGTTGCCAGTGTGCCGCCGTTCCACGGACCAACATAATGCACTGTCCATGCAATTTTCTGTGCAACAGGATCCCACGCCACGAGTGCGCCAGTGGTGCCTTTCGCGGCTCCCTCGCGCGCTGCAGGAATGGCCGGCATAGATATTACGCCGGCATCAATTCCGGTCTGAAATCCGACTGCCAGCGGCTTCCATGTCTTTGGATCAGCCGCCGCATAGGGGAAGCCGGACTCATTCACCGGAATATAAACGAGTCCCGTTTTGGCTGAATAGCTCATCGGTTGCCATGAGTGCGCGCCAGCTGCGCCGGGCACAGATACGAACGGCTTTTTGGTC
The DNA here is from genome assembly GCA_043782885.1 of Sphingomonadales bacterium. Lineage (GTDB taxonomy): Bacteria > Pseudomonadota > Alphaproteobacteria > Sphingomonadales > Sphingomonadaceae > JAGWQR01. The sequence continues at coordinate 11,723 of JAYVZY010000273.1, forward strand.
TTATCGTAAAACGCCTCGGGGTTGTAATCGGGGCGGCCCGTCACGGGATCAAGCCCCTTTGCCCAGGTTACAGCTGTGAACGGTTTGCCTGAAATGAACTTGCCTGTGGCAGCATCAAGGACATAGAAAAAACCGTTTTTCGGTGCGTGCAGCACCACCCGGCGATCAGCACCCGCCACCTTGATATTCGCAAGGATGATCTGCTGGTTGGAGTCGAAATCCCACCGATCCTTCGGCGTTTCCTGATAATGCCAGACATATTTTCCCGTATCGGCATTCACGGCAACGATGGAAGAGGTGAACAGCGTATCGCCCTCCTCCTTGGCGCGAATTGATCCGTTCCACGGCTCAGCATTGCCCGTACCAAAATAAACGAGGTTGAGCTTGGGATCATAAGAAATCGAATCCCATACCGTGCCACCGCCGCCATATGTCCACCAATGCCCACCCCATGTGTTGGCGGCCATCTTCAGCGCGGGCTGTTCGAATGGTTTGGCTGGGTTCCCTGGCACAGTATAGAAGCGCCAGGCCATTTTGCCCGTTTGCGCGTCATAGGCAGAGATGAACCCACGCGCGATATACTCAGCACCGCCCGCACCAATCAGCACCTTGCCCTTGACCACGCGCGGCGCGCCTGTGATCGTGAAATTGCTCGTGGTGGGAAAGGTGCGGATCGTCCAGATCGGCTTTCCAGTCGTTTGATTGAGAGCTATCAATCGGCCATCAAGCGTTGCCAGATACACTTTCCCGTCATAGATCGCGACACCTCGGCTCACCGCATCACAACATGCCTTGGCCAGAATCTCGCGCGGCACCTCAGGATCATATGACCATTTTAGTTTGCCGGTTTCCGCATCATAAGCGCGCACCTTGCTCCACGCTGTTGCAATATAAAGCGTGCCATCAACCTCCAACGGAGTCGCTTCCTGCCCGCGATTGGTATCGAGATCGTCTGACCACGCCAAACCGAGCTGGGCGACGTTGCCATCATTGATAGCCGTCAGTGGCGAGAAGCGCTGTTCGTCATAAGTGCGGCCATAGCTGAGCCAATTGC
>JAYVZY010000274.1:0-2481 GCA_043782885.1 Sphingomonadales bacterium
CGGCGCTGGGGAAAGCCAAGCAAGGCCTCATCCTCGCCTGCTACTCGACCGGATCGCGCGAGCGGCTGAAAGGGCTGCTCGCCGATCATAAGCTCCAGAACACCGCCTTCGCCAACACATGGCAGGAGGCACAGGGGCTCGCGGCCACGGGCAAAACAGCGCTCGCCGTCGTCCCGCTCGATCACGGCTTCATCACCCCCCAACTCGCCCTCATCACCGAGCAGGATCTGTTGGGTGATCGCCTCGTCCGCCGCACCAAGCGCAAAAAGAACGCCGACGCCTTCATGCAGGAGCTGTCATCGCTCACGCCAGGCGATCTGGTGGTGCATACCGAGCATGGCATTGGCCGCTATGAGGGGCTGACCCAAATCCCGGTTGCGAAGGCACCACATGATTGCGTCGCGCTCACCTATGCCGGCGGCGACAAGCTGTATGTGCCAGTTGAGAACCTTGACGTGCTCAGCCGCTACGGCTCGGAGAGTGAGGGTGTCGCGCTCGATAAGCTCGGCGGCGCGGCATGGCAGGCGCGCAAGGCGCGAATGAAGGAGCGCATCCGCGAAATTGCGGGTGAACTCATTAAAACCGCCGCCGAACGCGCGCTGCGCCCCGCCGAAGTGCTGGCGGCCGACACGAGCTACCCCGCCTTCGTCAACACCTTCCCCTACCAAGAAACTGAGGATCAAGACCGCGCGATTTCTGACGTATTAGCCGACCTCGAATCGGGCACGCCGATGGATAGGCTGGTGTGCGGCGATGTCGGCTTTGGCAAAACCGAGGTTGCCCTGCGTGCGGCGTTTGTCGCAGCGAATGCAGGAATGCAAGTGGCGATCATCGGCCCGACGACGCTGCTTGCGCGCCAGCATCATCGCACATTCGTCGAGCGGTTTCACGGCACGCCGATCAACATCGGGCGGCTGTCGCGACTCGTACCTGTTGCGGAGGCCAAAGCCACCAAGGACGGGCTGACGGACGGCAGCGTTGATATTATCATCGGCACGCACGCATTGCTTGCCAAGGGCATTGAATTCAAGAAGCTCGGGCTGGTAATCGTCGATGAGGAGCAACGCTTTGGCGTGGTGCATAAGGAGCGACTGAAGGCGCTGAAGACCGATGTGCATATGCTCACGCTCACAGCCACGCCCATTCCGCGCACGCTGCAAATGGCGATGTCTGGCCTGCGTGAATTGTCCGTTATCCAGACGCCGCCGGTCGATCGCCTCGCGGTGCGCACCTACGTAATGCCGTTTGATCCAGTAGTGCTGCGCGAAGCACTGTTACGCGAGCATTATCGCGGCGGGCAAAGCTTCTTCGTTGTGCCGCGTATCTCGGATATTCCCGACATTGAAGAGTTTTTGCGCAAAGATGTACCCGAGGTACGCTCAGTGGTCGCCCACGGCCAGATGGCTGCGGGAGAAGTTGAGGAGCGGATGTCCGCCTTTTACGACAAGAAATATGATGTGCTGCTGAGCACCACGATTGTCGAATCGGGCCTCGATATTCCATCGGCAAATACAATGATTATTCACCGCGCGGATCGCTTTGGGCTGGCGCAACTCTATCAGCTGCGCGGCCGTGTGGGCCGCTCGAAAACGCGGGCTTACGCCTATCTCACCACGCATAAGCAGGGGTTCATGACTGAAACGGCGGAGCGGCGGCTGAAGGTGCTGTCCGATCTCGATTCGCTCGGCGCGGGCTTCCAGTTGGCGAGTCATGATCTCGATATTCGCGGCGCGGGTAATTTGTTGGGTGATGAGCAATCGGGCCACATCAAAGAGGTGGGCTTCGAGCTTTATCAATCGATGCTCGAAGAGGCGATCATGGAGGCCAAGGCGGGTGGCATTCGCGCCGCGCGCATGTCTGACCTTTCACCACAGATTACGGTCGATGCGCCGGTGATGCTGGAGGACACATATGTGCCCGACCTAGATTTGCGCATGGCGCTCTATCGGCGGATCAACGAGATTGAGGAGGTGGCTGACTTAGAACCGTTCGCCGCCGAGATGATTGACCGCTTCGGGCCCTTGCCGCTTGCCACCGCAAACCTGCTCACGCTGATTGAGGTGAAGCTGAACGCGCGCAAAGCCCATATCGCGAAAATCGATTGTGGCCCGCGCGGGGCGCTCGTGAGCTTCTGGAATGATAGCTTCCCAAAGGTGGAAGGACTGCTCGCTTATGTGGAGCGGTTGCAAGGCACGGCGAAACTGCGGCCCGATATGAAGCTTGTCGTCAGCCGCGTGTGGGCTGATCCGCAGGCCCGGCTGCACGGTGCGTTGCAACTCTCGCGCGGATTGGCGAAGATCGCGGGGTGACCACCCTCAACGCCGACCTCCTCCTGCGCGCTTATGCCAGCGGCATTTTTCCGATGGCGGATGATGCGGCGGCGCAAGAGGTGTATTGGGTCGAGCCCAAAAAACGTGGTGTGTTGCCACTAGATCAATTCCACTTGTCGCATTCACTCACGAAAACGCTGAAGTCCGGCCG
>JAYVZY010000275.1:0-2584 GCA_043782885.1 Sphingomonadales bacterium
CTGCGCTTGGCCGTTAAGCAAGTCAACCCCCCGTGCAAGCGCCAGCGGCGCGGCGAGCTTGGCCTCCACCCCCAACCCGACCGCGAAGATCGCTCCAGCCCTCGCGCCCTGCGGCTGAACGGTGCGTGCAAACGTAAACCAACGCGCATCATCTACCGCAACCAATTGTGTCACGATTTCCCCTGGTCGATCAAAGGCACGGTGCAGTGCCCAGAGCGGGCAGCGGGCATCACTCTCCACCAGCGGTGCATTACTCGCGCCCGCAAAGCGCTTCGACGATTGCCCCGCGCGGTCAATCCGGATCATGAAGAAGGGCAACCCCCGCGCACCCACGCGCTGCAACGTCGTCAGTCGATGAGCAACCTGCTCAAACCCTGCGCCAAAACGCCGCTGCAGCAGATCGGTGTCATATCCCGTCGCCTCACACGCCCTCAGGAAGCGCACATAGGGCATCATCACGGCGGCAGCGAAATAGCTCGTGAGGTGACGGCGGAACAGGCGCTCTGGCGCACGCTCGCTGAAAGTCGCGCCGCGTACCAATGCCTCAACCTCGTCCTTCGCCTCCAGCATGGCAAGCTGCGAGGCCACCGCAAAGCTCCGCGAGGCAGGATCGAGCAATTCCGAAAGCTGGAGTTGTCGCGCGTGGAGATCGAGTCGCCGCAGCATATCGGGCATGACATCAACCGGTAGGATGCGAATGCTGAGCTGGTGTTTGATGCGCAGCCGCTCTGCCATCGCGGCGTACACATCGCCGGAGCCAAGCCGAAGTTCATCCGCCAGCGCCTCAGCCGCACCGTCGAGGTCCGCAAAATGGTTGCGCCAGCGCTCAATCTCGCGGCGCACAGTGTCAACGGGATCACCAACCGCAACACCGCCCGCTCCGCCACGATCGAACGCGCGCGCAAACGCCTCCGCTCCATCGGGCGCTGCGGCGATCCATTCCTCCAATTGACTGCGATCAATGCTGAGGTCAGCGAACAGCGGATCGGCCAACCGGCGCCGCAACGCCTCCGCCCCGCCGCCGGGTGCCGCACCAGTGAGTGAGCGCGGATCAAAATCAAACCGCTCCGCCAGCCGCAGCAAAACCGCCGCCGTAATCGGCCGCTGGTTGCGCTCAATGAAGTTTAGGTAGGACGGCGATATACCCAACGCCTCCGCCATTGCCGCCTGAGTTAGGCTGGATGCGCGACGAATGCGGCGAACGGCGTGGCCCGCGAAAAGCTTTTGGTCAGTCATGTGATATGTTTGTCATAATATACACAATAACACAATTTATACACTTATTATTGCTACATTACAACACAATTATATACAACTAAACGTTGCTCATACGTACCGACCGGATCAAGATAGCCCCACAAACTCCACAAAGGCTAACACGATGACCTACCAAAACCATATCGCTTCAACCAACCAGCTCATCAAGAGCTATAACGGCACATGGGATGGTATCAGCGCCGAGTCGGTTGCTCGGATGCGGCTCCAGAACCGCTTCCAGACCGGGCTGGACATCGCGCGCTACACCGCAGCGATCATGCGCGCGGATATGGCCGCTTATGATGCCGATCCCGCCAACTACACGCAATCGCTCGGCTGCTGGCACGGGTTCATCGGCCAGCAGAAGATGATCTCGATCAAGAAGCATTTCGGCACCACCAAGGGGCGCTACCTCTATCTTTCGGGTTGGATGATTGCGGCGTTGCGCTCGGAGTTCGGGCCACTGCCAGACCAATCAATGCACGAAAAGACGAGCGTTCCCGCGCTTATCGAGGAGCTTTACACCTTTCTGCGTCAGGCCGATGCGCGCGAATTGGGCATGATGTTCCGCGATCTCGACAAAGCGCGGGCTGAGGGCGATGCAGCCAAAGAGAAAGCACTCATTGCCGCCATCGAGAACTACCAGACCCACGTTGTGCCGATCATTGCGGACATCGACGCTGGTTTCGGCAACGCGGAAGCCACCTATCTGCTCGCCAAGAAGATGATCGAAGCGGGAGCTTGCGCGCTGCAAATCGAGAATCAGGTTTCGGACGAAAAACAATGTGGCCACCAAGATGGCAAGGTCACCGTGCCGCATGAGGACTTTCTCGCGAAGGTGCGCGCCTGTCGCTACGCCTTCCTCGAGCTGGGCGTTGAAGATGGCGTCATCGTCACGCGCACCGATTCCCTCGGCGCCGGCCTGACCAAGCAGATTGCGGTCAGCAACACCCCCGGTGATCTCGGCGACCAATACAACAGCTTCCTCGATTGCGAAGAGATTGACCCCGCCACCGCCCGCAATGGCGATGTCATCCTCAATCGCGATGGCAAGATGATGCGGCCGAAGCGCCTCCCCTCGAACCTCTACCAGTTCCGCGCAGGCACAGGGGAAGATCGGTGTGTGCTCGATTGCATCACCTCGCTCCAGCATGGTGCAGACCTCCTCTGGATCGAGACGGAGAAGCCGCATATCGAACAGATCGCCGGTATGGTGGATCGCATCCGTGCGGTCGTGCCGAATGCCAAGCTGGTGTATAACAACTCGCCATCGTTCAACTGGACGCTCAATTTCCGCCAGCAGGTGTATGATGCAATGGTGGCTGAA
>JAYVZY010000276.1:0-2858 GCA_043782885.1 Sphingomonadales bacterium
CGAGCTGTAATCGGTCTGATAGCCCGCGACCAGCTGGCTCTCCGCCTCGGTCAGAACAAACGGCGCGCGCGCGGTTTCGGCGAGCGAGGAGATGAAGAACACCACCGCCATCGGGAACAGCAACGGGTTGAGGCCATACATGTTGAAGATGCCGAAAATGTGCCCCTTTTGCGCCATGACGATGCCCGACATATTGAACGTGCCCGCAAACAGCACCACGCAGAGCAGCACAAAGCCGATGCTGACTTCATACGACACCATCTGCGCGGCGGCGCGCAGGGCCGAGTAAAACGGATATTTCGAGTTCGACGCCCAGCCGGAAATGATCACGCCATACACGCCGAGCGAGGAGGCGGCGAGGATATACAACAGCCCCACATTGATGTTCGACACCACCATCCCGGGGCCGAACGGGATCACCGCCCACACGATCAGCGCGACCGTGAAGGTGATGATGGGCGCGAGCAGGAACAGGCCTTTGTTCGACGCGGTGGGGATGATCGTCTCTTGCAGAAACACCTTCAGCCCGTCGGCGAACGATTGCAGCAGCCCGAACGGGCCAACCACGTTCGGCCCACGCCGCAGCGCCATCGCCGCCCAGATTTTGCGATCCGCATAGATGATCATCGCGACCGAAAGCATCAGCGGGAGGGCGATCAGCAGGATGGCGCCGAGGTAAACCGCGAGATACGAGAGCTTATAGCCGATGAGATGGCCGACGCCGGAGTGATAGAGCGCGGCGATCATTCTGCCGCCTCCGCAAATTCAATCACCCGATGCACCAGTTCCGCAGAGCAACGTTGCATCGTGGGCGAGGCGCGGCAGATCGCGTTCGTCAGATAGAAATCCTTGATCGGATAGCCGGTGATCGTCTCGGTCGGCTTGGCGGGCAGCTTCGGCGGCGCCCACGGATAGGCCGCCAGCCCCTCCACACCCAGCGCGGGCACAGCCTGCACCATCGCCGCACGACACTCATCGAAGCTGTCAAACGGCAAAGGCTTGCCCAAAACAGCCGAAAGCGCGCGCAAAATCGACCAATCCTCGCGGGCATCGCCCGGCGGGAACACGGCGCGCAACGCATGTTGTACGCGCCCTTCCAAATTCACGTAGGATCCTGCTTTTTCTGTGTAGGAAGCTGCGGGTAACACCACATCGGATGCCGCCGCACCGGCATCTCCGTGGTGTCCGATATAGACTTTGAAGGTGTCGGCGAACGGCCCAAAATCGAGCTCATCCGCGCCGAGGAAGAAGGTGAGCTTCGGTTTGGTGGCGAGCAAGCCCTGAATTCCGCCATTGTGCGCATAGCCGAGCATCAGTCCACCCATCCGCGCGGCGGCGAAATGGAGGACGTTGAAGCCGTTCCAGCCATCACGCACCATTTTGTATTTGTCCGCCAGCGCGAGCGCCGCACCATGCGCACCGTCGAATTTCAGCACACCACCGCCAAGGATAAGCGCGGGCCGTGCGGCGGCTTTCAGCACCTCATCAACATGCTTGGGCAGCTTGGTGAGCAGCTTAAGATCAGCGCCCAGCCACTCCACTTTATAGGTTAAATCAACCTGCGGCCCAATCGCGAATACCTTCGCGCCGCGCTTGATCGCCTTGCGAATCCGGGTATTCACCAGCGGGGCTTCCCAGCGCAGATTTGTCCCGATCAGCAGAATCGCATCCGCCGTTTCAATGCCCGCGATGGTGGAATTGAAATTGACCGCCGCGAGTGACGACACATCATAGGCCAGCCCGGTCTGTCGCCCCTCAAAAGCGTTTCCGCCCAAGGACTTAACCAGCTCGCGCGCGGCATACATCGTCTCGCAATCAACGAGATCACCCGCGATCGCCGCGACCGAAGGCCCCGCAGCTTTCGCCACCTTCGCCACAGCCGCGAAAGCCTCATCCCACGTCGCCGGAACCAGCTTGCCATCAACCCGCACGAACGGCTTATCGAGCCGCCGATGGGTCAACCCATCCACCGCGTGGCGCGTTTTATCGCTCGCCCATTCCTCGTTCACATCTTCATTGATGCGCGGCAACGCGCGGAGAACCGCCCTGCCCCGGCTGTCGATCCGCACATTGGTACCGACCGCGTCCATCACATCCACGCTCGGCGTTTTGGTGAGTTCCCAAGGCCGCGCCTCAAACGCATAAGGCTTGGATGTGAGCGCGCCAACCGGGCACAAATCCACCACATTGCCCGAAAGTTCACTCGTCACCGCGTGTTCCAGATACGACGTGATCTGCATATTCTCGCCGCGCCCGATTGCGCCGATTTCCTCCACGCCCGCCACTTCCTCGGCAAAGCGCACACAGCGCGTGCATTGGATGCAACGTGTCATCACAGTTTTAACAATCGGCCCCATGTATTTTTCGGTCACGGCGCGCTTATTCTCAGGATAGCGCGACGATCCGCGCCCATAAGCGACCGATTGATCCTGCAAATCGCACTCGCCGCCCTGATCGCAAATCGGGCAATCGAGCGGGTGGTTGATGAGCAGAAACTCCATCACCCCCTCGCGCGCCTTTTTCACCATCGGCGAATTGGTGAAAATCTCTTGGTTTTCAGCGGCGGGCAGCGCGCAGCTCGCCTGCGGCTTTGGCGGCCCCGGCTTCACCTCAACCAAGCACATGCGGCAATTGCCCGCAATGCTGAGGCGCTCATGATAGCAAAAGCGCGGGATTTCCTTACCCGCGAGTTCGCACGCCTGCAGCACAGTGGCGCCTGCGGGGACGTTGATTTCGATTCCATCTACGGTGACTTTAGGCATTAGTGAGTCACCTTCGTCGTTGCATTAATAAGAGTGTTTGCTGTGTCGATAAGGCGAAAAAAGTTTCGAGCAATTGATCCGCGCAAGTCGCTTTTG
>JAYVZY010000277.1:0-3015 GCA_043782885.1 Sphingomonadales bacterium
TGCCGACCGACTTGCTGGTCATCGGATCGGGCGCGATCGGGATCGAATTCGCCAGTTTCTATAACGACATGGGGTCCAAGGTCACGGTCGTGGAGATGATGGACCGGATCGTGCCGGTCGAGGATGCGGACGTTTCGGCGTTCCTCGAAAAGGCGTTGAAGAAGCAGGGCATGACGATCCTGACGAAGGCCGGCGTGTCGAAGATCGAGACATCGGACAGCGGTGTGAAGGCGACGTTGAAGGATAAGGATGGCAAGGAGACGGTCGAGGAATTCAGCCATGTCATCGTCGCGGTCGGCATCGTACCGAACGTCGAGAATATCGGGCTGGAATCGCTCGGTATCACACCGGACGAGCGTTTCCACATCAAGACCGACGCGATGTGCCGCACCAACATCCCGGGCATCTATGCGATCGGCGATGTCACCGGCGGGCCGTGGCTGGCGCACAAGGCAAGCCATGAGGGCGTGATCGCGGTGGAAGCGATCGCCGGAGGGCATCCGCATGCGATGGACCCGCTCAACATTCCGGGCTGCACTTATTGCCACCCGCAGATCGCGAGCGTGGGACTTACGGAGGCGAAGGCGAAGGCGGCGGGCTATGCGGTGAAAGTCGGCAAATTCCCGTTCATCGGCAATGGTAAAGCCATCGCGCTGGGCGAGGCCGAGGGCTTCATCAAAACCGTTTTCGATGCCGCGACGGGCGAGCTGCTCGGCGCGCACATGGTCGGCGCGGAAGTGACCGAGCTGATCCAGGGCTATACCGTTGGCAAAACGGCGGAATTGGTGGAAACGGACTTCATGAACACCGTCTTCCCACACCCGACGTTGAGCGAAATGATGCACGAGAGTGTGCTGAGCGCTTATGGGAAAGCGCTGCATTTTTAGGGAAAGCGCCGCCCCTAACGCGTCTCAAACGGTTTCATCCGCCCGCTCAGCCGATTTGTGCCCAGCCGAAGCGGCTCGTGGCTCCAATCGGCAACGAACACCGTTGGCCAATCCGCGCCGGGCGCTTGGCTGGCAGTATTGCCGCTGATGACGAGGCCCGCCGAGGGGTGCAGACGCTCTTCTGCTGCCACGGTGATGAGCGCGGAGTGGTTTTCCTTGTCTTTGCCCTGCACGAACACATTGCCGGTGATGCTGCCCACTGATCCCGCGCAGAGATCGACCATGTAATTGGTGGTGTGGCCGTTTGAATCATCAAAGCTGTTGTCCGTCACCACCGCCCGCGCGGCGCGGCTTTTGAGATAATGCCCGCCGGTGCCACGCTCAAAGCGGGAATGCGTTACGGTTAGGCTGCCATAATTGCCGACATAAATGCCGTGGGCACACGAAAGCCCGCGATCGCATCGGCCAAGGCCTGAGAAGGTGGAGTGATCGACGGTGATGGCGGATGCCGGATCATCAGCCGTGAGGATGCCCTCTTCCGAGTTGCGAAACAGGCTGTTGATCACCTCCAGATTGCCCTGCTCCAGGCGGATTCCCGCGCCATTGCCATCGGGCACCCGCATGTTCTGGAACACGATGCCCTCCACCCGCGCACCGCGACCATGCAGCACGAGCGCCGCCTTGCCATCGCACGTCGCGCCGTCGAGCACCGCACGACCAGGCTCTATTGCTTTGAACGTGATCCGCCCGGCATGCTGCGATGCGCAATCATGGAAGGTTCCCGAGGCGAGCAAGATTGTCGCGTCGCGATCTCCCACCGCCTTCACCGCATCATCCAGCCGCCAGAAGCTCTGCCCGCTCGCAGCGATGCGGAACGGCGGCGCTTGTCCCTGGGCGGCGAGTGGCGATGCGCAAGCAATCGCGAGAAGGGCCGCAACCCTCATCACGACTTATACTCCGGCAAAAAGGGCGGATCGGCAATGGCGTTGCGCGCCTCGGTAAGCATCCGCCCCCAGTCATCCGACAATGTGTTGAAATACGCGTCTTCCGGCCCAATGCGCACCTGGACGACCTGCGCCTTAGGGTCAGTCGGGATCACGATCACGTCCAGCGGCCGACCAACGGAGAGATTTGAGCGCATCGTTGAATCGAACGAAATCAGCCCGACCTTCACCACCTCATCCAGTGTTGTATCCCATTGCAAGGTGCGATCGAGCATCGGCTTGCCATATTTTAGCTCACCAATTTGCAGAAAGGGGCTATCGGCTTCGCACTCGATGAAATTTCCCTCATTGTAGATCAGGTAGAGCTTCAGCGGCCCCTCGCCAATCCGCCCCCCAAGGAGCAGCGAGACCGACGAATCGATACTGCTTCCGTTCAAAACATGGGCGAGCGAGCTGCGCGCGATGCCAAGCGCCTCCCCCACCAATTGCGCCGCGCGGAACATCGTCGGCACATTCGCCATCGTGCGCGGAGGATCAGCGGGATCATCCGCCGGCAGGCCTTCTTCGAGCAACGAGAGTAAAGATTGCGTGACCGACAAGCTCCCCGCCGAGGCGAGCATGATCAGCCGATCCTTACTTTCCGCCAGCGTATGCAGCTTTTTATAGACTGAGATATTGTCGATCCCGGCATTCGTGCGGGTATCGGTGATCAGCACCAGACCGCCTTCGGTTAACATCCCCACACAATAGGTCATTGGCGCCTCCGGCTTCGGTTGAGGCGCGCAGTCTAGGGGAGTGGGCCGCGCGGGGAAAGGGATTTTCGGGGTTAATATGCACCCCCTACCCTTCTCCCAAAACATGCGTTAAGCGCAGCCTATGTCGTCCCAATCACCGCTCGATCAATTCAAGGCCGTGCTCACCGGCACCGCGCGTGCGGTGGCGCATGAGCCGGAGGTGGAGCTCAACTTTACGGCTGATACGCCGGTTGCCATCGGCAAAACGTTGCGCGTGCCGATGCCGGGGCGCAATCTCCCCATCGATCAGGTGGCAGAGGCGCGCGGTTTTGCCGACGCCATGGCGCTCCGGCTGCGCTACCATGATCTGAAGGTTCACGCGGCAAACACCCCGAGTGATGGGGTTGCCGCTGCCTGCTTTAATGCGCTGGAGACGGCGCGGGTGGAGGC
>JAYVZY010000278.1:0-9548 GCA_043782885.1 Sphingomonadales bacterium
AACTTCGCGCAACTCGCCTCCGCCTATCAGGCAAAGCACAATGTGGATGCCGACACGCTCAAGCGGGCGATGGCGCATGTCTCGGTCAAAAGCCACGCGAATGGCGCAAAGAACCCCAAGGCGCATCTGCAAAAGCTGATCGATATTGACACGGTGGTCAACGCGCCGATGATTGCAGCGCCGCTCGGCCTGTTCGATTGCTGCGGTGTGTCGGATGGCGCAGCGTGTGCAATTGTTACGACACCTGAGATTGCCCGCGCGCTCGGCAAGCAGGATTTGGTGACGATCAAAGCGCTGCAAATATCGTCCTCAAATGGTTGGGAGATGCAGGGCACGGGTTGGGATGGTAGCTATTTCCACACCACACGCATCGCCGCCACCAAGGCCTATGAGGAGGCAGGCGTGACCGACCCACACACGCAGATTAATTTGCTAGAGGTGCATGATTGCTTCTCGATCACCGAACTGGTGACGATGGAAGACCTGTTCATCTCGAAGGAAGGCTCGGGCTATAAGGATGTGCTCGATGGCTTTTACGATGCGGATGGCGGCCTCCCGTGCCAGATCGACGGCGGCCTCAAGTGTTTCGGCCACCCGATTGGCGCTTCCGGATTGCGGATGATTTACGAGAATTATCTCCAGCTTTTGGGCCGCGCTGGGCCACGCCAACGCGCCAATCCGCCGAGCCTTGCGCTTTCCCACAATCTTGGCGGCATGCCGTATCAAAATGTTTCAGCGATAGCGATTGTGGGGTTAGAAGATGCGTAATCAGGGAATGGATGCAGAGACGTTTGCGGCCTTTATCGAACAGCTCAATCGCTTTGTCCGTGAGCGGCTGGTGCCCGCCGAAGCGCAGCTTGAGGCGCTGAACCGCGTGCCCGATGATGTGCTCGTCGAGATGCGCGCGCTGGGGCTGTTCGGCATTTCAATCCCCGAGGCATATGGTGGCGCCGGGATGAACGTGAGCCAATATATCGAAACAATCCGCACGTTAAGTTGGGCGGCACCGGGTTTCCGTGCGATCATGTCAATCAACACGGGCATGGTGTGTTCGGCGCTCGTGAAAAGCGGCACGGAGGCACAGCGCGCGCACTGGCTGCCGAAAATCGCGAGCGACACGATTGCATCATTCGGCCTGACCGAGCCGGGGAGTGGATCGGACTCAGCAGGCTTGCAAACCACGGCAGTGCGCGATGGCGATCATTACATTCTCAATGGCACCAAGCGCTACATCACGAACGCCCCGTTCGCCCATGTTGCGCTCATCATGGCGCGGACGAGCAAGGATAATCTGCCCAAGAACGCCCATATTAGCGCCTTTCTGATGCCGATGGACACGCCCGGCGTCAGTGTCGGCAAGCCCGATAAGAAGATGGGTCAATCGGGTTCGCAAATTGCAGACATCATCATCGATAATGTGCGTGTTCCGTTCGATGCGCTGCTGGGCGGCGAGGAGGGCAAGGGGTTTCAAGCGGCGATGCAATCGCTCAACAATGGGCGGCTTTCGGTGGCAGCGGCGGCGACCGGATATGCTCGCCGCATTCTTGAGTGCGCGCTGCGTTATGCCACTGAGCGCAAGGCCTTTGGCGAGCCGATTGCGAACTTCCAGCTCATCCAAGCGATGCTGGCCGACAGCGAGGCCGAGATTTACGCCGCCGAATGTATGCTCGCCGATGCCTGCAACCGCGCAGATGCGGGCGAGAATATCCTCACCAAAGCGGCCAGCACCAAGATGTTTGCCTCGGAAATGTGCGGGCGGGTGGCCGATAGGTGTGTGCAAATTCATGGCGGCGCGGGCTATCTGGCGGAATATCAGGCCGAGCGCTTCTTCCGCGACAGCCGCGTGTATCGGATTTATGAGGGCACGACGCAGATCATGCAGTTGGTCATCGCCAAGCAGCTGCTGCGCGAGTTCGCTGGATGAACCAGAATTACGCGCACATTCGCGAGGAAGTCGCCAAGCTCTGCGCCGAATATCCCGATGCGTATTGGCGCGCGAAGGATAAGGCACGGGCTTACCCGAGCGAATTTGTCACGGCGCTGACCAAGGCGGGCTACCTCGCCGCGCTTATTCCTGAGGAGTTTGGCGGCGTCGGCCTGCCGCTCTCGGGCGCCGCTGCCATCCTTGAAGAAATCCAGCTTCAGGGCGCGAACGGCGCGGCCTGCCACGCGCAAATGTATATCATGGGGACGCTCCTGCGCCACGGGTCAGATGCCCAAAAGGCTGCCTATTTGCCAAAGATCGCGACGGGTGAATTGCGACTGCAAGCCTTTGGCGTAAGCGAGCCGACGAGCGGGACGGACACGCTCTCGCTCAAAACCACCGCCAAACGAGAGGGCGACACCTATATCGTCAACGGCCAGAAAATTTGGACGAGCCGCGCCGAGCATTCCGATCTCATGCTGCTGCTTGCGCGCACCACGCCGCGTGAGGAGGCGGCGAAAAAGACCGATGGCCTTTCAGTGTTCCTCGTCGATATGAAGGCCGCGCTGGTCCACGGCCTCACCATCCGCCCGATTGAAACGATGATGAACCACAACACCACCGAGGTGTTTTTCGACAATATGCGCGTGCCCGCCGCCAATTTGATTGGTGAGGAAGGGCAAGGCTTCAAATATATTCTCTCGGGGATGAATGCAGAGCGGTTGCTGATCGCTGCCGAGTGTATCGGTGACGCGAAATGGTTCATCAACCGTGCGACCAGCTACGCCAATGAGCGGGTGCTGTTCAACCGCCCCATCGGCCAGAACCAAGGTGTGCAATTCCCGATCGCGCGCGCTTATGCGCAAATGCGCGCGGCCGAACTGATGGTGCATGATGGCATCGCCAAATATGAGGCAGGCGAGAATGTCGGCGCGGAGGCGAATATGGCCAAGATGCTCGCCGCTGAAGCGAGTTGGGCGGCGGGTGAGGCATGCGTACAAACGCACGGCGGCTTCGGCTTTGCGGCGGAATATGATGTGGAACGCAAGTTCCGCGAAACGCGGCTATATCAGGTCGCGCCGATCAGCACGAACATGATCCTGTCCTTTATCGCTGAGCATGTGCTCGGGCTGCCGAGGAGCTATTGATGAGCGAGTGGCGCGAGTGGATAGGCCGTACACACAGCCAATCTGATACGCTCACGCCCGCCACACTCGCCCGCTTTCGCGCGACGCTTGACTGCGCGGAAACCGACGACGTTGCGCCGCAGGGCATCCATTGGTGCTTGTGCACCCCCGAAGCTTCAACGGCAGCGCTTGGCAAGGATGGCCACCCGCGCCGCGATGGTGCTGACAGTTTTCTTCCCTCCATTCCTCTCCCGCGCCGAATGTGGGCATCGAGCGCGTGCAGCTTCTACGCGCCGATAAAATGCGGCGCACACGTCAGCCGCACTTCCACCATAACGGACATTGCACAAAAATCTGGCAGCACTGGCGCGCTGATTTTTGTTCAGCTTGACCATACGGTAACAGCAGATGGAGCACTCGCGGTGGAAGAGCGGCAGACGCTGGTGTACCGTGAGGCGGGGGCACAATCTGCACCTTCCGCCAGTTCCGCCAAGGCTCCAGCGTTCGACCTCTCGGCTTGGAGCCACCATCGCAGCCTCAGCCCGTCATCGCCCTTATTGTTCCGCTACTCAGCGCTCACCTTCAACAGCCACCGCATTCATTATGATGCGCCGTATGCGCGCGACGTGGAGGGCTATGCGGGGCTGGTTGTACACGGGCCGCTCACTGCGACGCTGTTGCTTGATCTGGCCGCGCGCGAATGTGGGTCGAACCAATTGCGCAGTTTCAGCTTCCGAGGGGTTTCTCCAGGTTTCGCCGATGAGCCCCTGCATCTCGTGGCGCGGCGCACGGGGGACATGCTCACCCTCGCTGCACTGGCAAGCGACGGCCGCATGATCATGCAAGCCGAGGGCCGCCTCGCGACATAGTGTCTCTCGGCCCGTGAGGGCGTGTATGCAATCCTATTTGGTTCTCCTGGTGGCATGGCTACCAAAATGTTGAAACACGCCTCTAGCGCGCCCTGAGAGCGTTTTAGACGCTATCGGGATATTCGATCCCCGCCAGTGTTTCGGCATAGTCCTTTTTGCGCTCCACTTCCATGCCGCGCAAAATCTGAATGCGCTGCGCCTGCGGGCTGCCCGCACCGTGCATCGATTCAGTGAGATAGCCGACCGCGTTGCGCCCGAGCGTCATATTCTCGATCAAGCGCAACATCCGCTGACGATGCTCAACCGGCACATTGCCGCGCCCTTTGAGATATTTCTTGAGCATCGGCCCGGCCACGTCATGCTCAAAATCGGCCTCTGAGGGCATCGTCACCATCAGACCGCCAGCAATATCCTGCGCGAGCCGCGCGATTTCATACGGGAAGCGCGTGACATTCTGTTTGCAGACGTTGGCCAGCATCGCGTCGTTCATGAAAATACCCGAAGGCAACTGCTTGGCCTCGTGGCTGGAGGCGATGCCAGATGAATAGATCGTCTCATTGAGATGCGTCATCTCAACGAGCTTGTCCTTGATATGGCTCGCGGCATCGGCACCGTTGAACTGCGCAATTGCAGCGGCCGCCCCTACCATCACATCGCCAAGGCCCGTTTTGCACACATAGCTTGCGCGGTGATAGGCCGTGAAGCGCGCCACCATCTCTTGTGCGAACTCATATTCGCCATCCATCATGACGTGGTCGTGCGGGATGAACACATTGTCGAACACCACGAGCACTTCCTGCCCGCCATATTGCGCATTGCCTTTATCGATGTCGCCCGACTCTAGCGCGCGCGTGTCGCATGATTGACGACCGTAGATGTAAGTGATGCCGGGGGCGTCATTGGGGATCATGCCGACCACGGCCCAGTCCTTATCTGCCGCACCCATGTTCATCGTCGGCATCACGCAAATCCAGTGGCTGTTGAGCCCGCCAGTCATGTGCGCCTTGGCCCCCGTGACATAAATGCCATCCGCATCGCGTTTCGTCACATGCATGAACAGGTCGGGATCAACCTGCTCGGACGGGCGCTTGGAACGATCGCCCTTCGGATCGGTCATCCCCGCCGCAATCAGGATATTCGCCGTTTGCGCGCGCTTGAGGAAGGTGAGGAAGCGTTGGTGGTATTGGGTGCCGTGCTTGGCGTCGATGTCATAGGTGATTGAGTGGAGCACGCTGATCGTATCCAGCCCCGTGCAGCGCTGAAAGCAGGTGCCGGTGAGCTGACCCAAGCGGCGCTGCATCTTGTTTTTCATCACCAAATCTTGCGGTGATTCGACGATATGGAGAAAGCGGTTGACGGTTGCGTTGATCAGCGGCGAATGCGCCGTTGACAGCTCTGGCTCGTCAATCGCGAGCTGATAGGTCTTGGCAAGCGCGTTGATCGAAGGGCGGATGATCGGGTGATCGACTGGCTCCGCGATTAGCTCACCGAACATATACACAGTGGTGGCGCGGCCCCGCAGCGAGGCGACGTAATCATCAGCGGTGACGATCGGCCTGAAATTGGCCCATTGCTGCGCGGCTGTGATTGTCATCCCAATACTCCTGCACTGCGCAAAGCAGCTATTGTCATGGCGTCATAGCCAATTTCCGCGAGCAACGCATCGCTGTCAACACCAGCTTTTGGCGCATTGCGCGGCGTATCGTTCCCCGTCACCGAATAGCGAGGCGCCGGCGCAGGCTGTTGCCACCCGCCGACCTCAACAAACGACCCGCGCGCGACATTGTGCGGGTGCGCCTTCGCCTCGGTCATGCTGAGCACGGGTGCAAAGCAGACATCGGTCATTTCCATGAGTGCGCACCACGCATCGCGCGTTCTGGTTTTGAAAAGCGCTGCCAGACTCACTTTTAGCGCGGGCCAACTGGCCTTATTCATCTGATCATCGAACGCAGCATCATCCGTCAACCCCGTCAATTCGCGAAACAGCGCGTAGAATTGCGGTTCGATGGCGCCGAGTGCGATATATTTGCCGTCCGACGTCTCATACGTATCGTAAAAATGCGCACCACCGTCCAGCCGATTGACGCCCGCTCTGTCTTCCGTCCAGCCACCTTCGAGCGCCGAGAATGTCATCGACGCGAGCAGCGCCGACCCTTCAGTCATCGCGCAATCGATCACCTGCCCAGGCTGACCGAGCTTCACACCAAGAAGCGCCGAAACCATTCCGTAAGCGAGCATCATCCCGCCACCACCAAAATCACCAATATAATTCACGGGCGGCACTGGCTTTTGTCCGGCAACGCCGATGGTGTGGAGGACGCCAGAGAGCGCGATGTAATTGATGTCGTGCCCCGCCGCCTGAGCATATGGGCCAAACTGCCCCCAGCCGGTCATGCGGCCGTAGATCAGCTTCGGATTGGCGGCGAGCAACCCATCCGGCCCAAGACCGAGCCGCTCCATCACGCCGGGACGATAACCCTCGATGATGCCATCGGCCGATGTGCAAAGTGCTTTCGCCACCGCCACCGCTTCTGGCTTTTTCATATCAAGCGTGATCGAACGCCGCGAACGAGCGAGCGCATCAACCGGCTTGAGTTGCGCGTGCGGCAAGTTTGCCGTGAGCGCGGCGGGCCGCTCGATGCGGATAACGTCTGCGCCATGATCGGCCAGCATCATTCCGCAAAATGGCGCCGGACCAATACCCGCGAATTCAATGATGCGAATGCCTTTGAGCGGCCCAGCCATTATGTTACTCCCATGAAGCCGGCACCTCGCTGGCTGATACTCTGTTCGACATCGGTGATGATCCGATCAAGCAGTTCCTGACACGTCGGGATGCCATGAATCAAGCCCTGCACTCGCCCGGCCCAAAACATACCGTTCTCCCTATCGCCGGTTTGCAGCTGATCACGTCGCCGCCCGCGCGACATCGAAGGCGATGACCAGTCGCTCACCGTCGGTGAAGGGTTCAGTCGCGTGCCACATGGTGGAGGGGAATAGGACGAGGCGGCCGACTTTGGGCTCGATCTGGGTATAATGATCCAGACTGTGGCCCAGTTCAGGTGGCGGCGTGCCGAAGCTGATCCACCCTGCGCGCGGCGCACCGCGCTGCTCGGGCGTGGGCAAGGCGACGTAAAATGATGAGCTGATCGCGCCCATTGGATGCGTGTGTGCAACATGGAAGCCGCCCGGTTTGAGCCGCACAGACCAGCTCCCCGCAAACCGGATTACCTCACGCGGCGCGGCGGACAGGGGATGATCCCTGTCCAGCGTCGGAAGTGTGTTGACGTAGGTGCTGACTGCCGCCTCAATCTTGGCCTTGGCGGCTTGGATGATCGGTTCTTGCCGGAAGAAGAGCGGTTGATTCGTTTGAGTTCCGCCGCGCACCGATTGATCAAGATACGGTGCGCGGGTGGTGTGCAGAGAGCGGAGCAGCGTGGCGAGTTCGGCAATTTCAGCCTCGGTAAAATCGAGGTCATAATGCTTGATCGTGGATGCGGGAGCATCAAGCCATTCGGCCCGCGCATTGCCGCGCAACCGCCAGATGAGAGAGAGGTACGGCCAAGCGTTAGCTGCGTAGGGAGTCTGGAGCAAACGCAGCGCTGCGGCCTCCGCTTCGGCATACCGCCCTACCCGCACGCCATAGCGGATGCGGCAGAGCTCAAGCCCCGGATCAGACAGCGTGCTTGTTTGGGTGAAGAGCTTTTCGGCACGGGCGTCATCGCCCGATTCGCTGGCGATAAAAAGCTTGGCAAGCGTGTATGCGGCATGGGTGCCGGTCGCCGCTTCGCCATCCGCGATAATGCGCTGCGCTGCCGCCCAATCTTTGATCAGCGCCATCGTATGAAACCAGGCAAGCCGCAGTGCACGATTGTCTGGCTGAGCGGCGCAAGCAGCGGCGTAGTGGTCGGCGAACCTGTCGGGAGCAGCGCCTGATGTCCAGCGCAGGGACGCGAGTACCTTGTGCCCGTCGGTCCACTCCGGATGTATAGCGAGGGCGGCGCTGAGGAGGTCTTCCGCGCGCGCGGGTTCTCCCTCTGCCGCCAACGCTGTAGCATGCGCCGCCGTGATCATCAGATTGGCGGGCGCGCCTTGTGCCAGCGCCGCGAATCGCTCCGCACTGGCCAGCCCACACTCGTAGCGCAGCTGTGCGTGGCCAAAGCCTATCACAGAGTCTGCGGGAGCCAGCCGCTCTGCCTCGGCAAAGGCCGTAATCGCCTCGGCCATACGCTGCGCAGCGCGATGCTCACGGCCGAGCAAAACCCAGTCGCGCGCGCTGGTAGGAAGTTTGATCGACTGTATCACAGTGCCCTGCGTTGCCGCACGCGCGCGCAAAAGGCCAGCCCCAACGCAACGACGCGCTGGTGGATTGATCCGCGCGCGCATTGCGCTATGACACGTCTATGGCAACGACCAACAGACCCGTGACACTTGAAGATATTGCGCGAGAGGCAGGTGTCTCAACGGGCACGGTCTCGCGCGCTTTGTCGGGCGGCACGCTTGTGAATAAAATCACGCGTGAGCGTATTCAGGCGTTGGCGGCGGCACGAAATTACAAGCCCAATTTGCTCGCCCGCAATCTGCGCACCCGAAAAACCGGAGCTATCGCAGTCGTGATCCCGCTCGGCCATGAAACTGAGCAGCATATCTCTGACCCCTTCTTCACGGTGATGCTCGGTTATCTTGCTGATGCACTCAGCGAACGCGACAACGACCTGTTGCTCTCGCGGGTAATCCCTGCAGGCCCAGAGTGGATTGGGAACTACATCGATTCGGGGCGGGTTGATGGTGTTATTGTCATCGGCCAATCGAATCAGTCAGATGCGCTCAACGCGGCAGCAGAACGCTACACGCCGCTCGTTGTCTGGGGAGCAAAGCGCGACAGCCAGAAATACTGCACAATCGGATCAGATAACCGGGTCGGCGGATTGATCGCGACCGTGCATTTATTTGAACGTGGCTGCAAAACGATTGCCTTCTTCGGCGACCCCTCATCGCCCGAAATCGAGCAGCGGTTGGATGGTTGCCGTGCAGGCTGCATAGCTGCCGGGATGACGGCCGACATTCAGGTGCTCGCGACGCACCTTACGGCTGATCGCGCTTACACCGCTATTTGCGAATTTCTGGATGCGGGGGACATTCCCGATGGCATCGTTGCAGCTACCGACGTGATTGCAATGGCCGCGCTGCGCGCGCTCGGCGAACGCGGGATCGCGGTGCCTGATCGGGTAAAGGTTACCGGGTACGACGATCTCGGTTTTGCCAGTCATACCAGCCCACCGCTCACCACTGTGCGGCAAGATTTAGAGCTGAGTGCGAAATATCTCGTGGAAACCTTGTTCAAGCGCATCGCTGGGGAACAAACGCCGTCAGTCGTGCTCAGCCCGCGCCTCGTCGTGCGTGAATCGAGCGGCGGCGCCTAGTTCCAACAAAAATCAACAGGATCAATTTTGGTCGGGACGACAGGATTCGAACCTGCGACCCCCACACCCCCAGTGTGATGCGCTACCAGGCTGCGCTACGTCCCGACCTTGGGGCGGGGCATACGCGCGGCCGGCGGGCTTGGCAAGGCTGACGCGAACAGTATAGGCTTTATCGATGTCACTTTATTCGCTCATCCGCCCGCTG
>JAYVZY010000279.1:0-1662 GCA_043782885.1 Sphingomonadales bacterium
AATGTTGAGCCAGGCCTCATCGGTCGGCCACCCTCCGACATTTGGCGGATCAAAAGGTACCTGCCCCATCCCAAGGTTTTGCCGAGCACACTACGCAACTCATCCGCCGGGCCATGTTCGGGGGTTGGTGACGGAAACTCGACTGGCTCACGGCCCTGGCGTCGCCGTAAATAGGGGTGCACCATATCCCCCTGAATCGGGCCAGGGCGAACGATAGCAACCTGAATGGCGAGGTCGTAAAATTCGCGCGGACGAAGACGCGGCAGCATATTCATCTGCGCGCGGCTCTCGATCTGAAACACACCAACGCTATCGCCAGCACACAGCATGTCATACACATCGGGCGCATCATCAGGGACGGACGCTAGGGTGTAATGCGGGCCACCTGTCTCGTCGAGCAGATCAAACGCCTTGCGGATGCACGTCAGCATCCCGAGCGCGAGC
This sequence comes from Sphingomonadales bacterium, assembly GCA_043782885.1. GTDB lineage: Bacteria > Pseudomonadota > Alphaproteobacteria > Sphingomonadales > Sphingomonadaceae > JAGWQR01. The sequence goes on from JAYVZY010000279.1 coordinate 445, forward strand.
ACGTCAACCTTCATCAGCCCAAGTGCATCGATGTCATCCTTATCCCATTCAATGAAGGTGCGATCGGCCATTGCGGCATTGCTGATCGGCACGATGCGGTTGAGCGGGGTTTCGGAGAGCACAAAGCCGCCAACATGCTGCGACAAGTGGCGCGGAAAACGCAAAATCTGCTGCACAAAATCGTTGAGTCGTGCGATTTCCGGCGCATCCGGATCAAAGCCCGCTTCGACATAGCGCTTCGGTTCAACCTTGCGCGCATAATGGCCCCATACCGTGCTCGCGAGCCGCGCGGTAACATCCTCACTCAGCCCCAGCGCCTTGCCAACATCGCGCACCGCGCTGCGTGGGCGATAATGGATGATGGTAGCGACGATGCCCGCGCGATCACGGCCATAGCGTTCGTAGACATATTGCATCACCTCCTCACGCCGCTCGTGCTCGAAATCAACGTCAATATCGGGCGGCTCCTGCCGCTCTTCCGAGATGAAACGTGAAAAGAGGAGATTGTATTTTGAGGGATCAACCGCCGTAATCCCCAGCACAAAGCACACCGCCGAATTGGCCGCCGAGCCGCGCCCTTGGCACAAAATGCCACGTCCCTGCGCGAACTGGACGATGTCATGCACGGTGAGGAAGTAAGCGGCGTAACCCATCTTGCCGATCAGCCCGAATTCCTCATTCAGCAAGGCCTGCATTTTGGTGGGGATGCCCTCGGGCCAACGGTCGTATGCTTTGGTCGTGACGAGCGTTTCGAGCCAGTGTTGCGGTGTGTAACCGGGCGGAACGGGCTCGTGTGGATACTCGTAGGAGAGGTGCGACAAATCGAAGTCAATGAGGTTGAAGACAGCCTGCGTGGTGGTGATCGACTCGGGAGCGTCGGCAAACAGCCGCGCCATTTCGGCGGGCGCTTTCAGATGGCGCTCGGCATTCGCTTCGAGCAAGCGGCCTGCGCTGTGGATCGTTACGTGCTCACGGATGCAGGTGAGAATGTCATGCAGCGGGCGCTGATCGGGGGTTGCATACAGTGCATCGTTGATGGCGACGAGTGCGGTGTTTGTGGCGGTGGAGAGGGTTCTGAGTTGGGCGAGGTGGCGCGCATCGGCGCTTGCGCGCGGCATGCTGGCGGCGAGGTAGAGGTGGGGCGTGGCCGCTTTGAGCTTCACAATCGTCTGAAAAAGCCCCCCTCCCTTCAGGGAAGGGGACTCTGTACTCATAGGG
>JAYVZY010000280.1:0-4613 GCA_043782885.1 Sphingomonadales bacterium
CCGTTGATCGAAACGGGGCGTAAGTGGAGTCGCTGGCTCGGCCCGATGATTTCGGTTGCGGTGCTCGTTGCTATCCTGTTTCAACTTCACAAGCTCAACATCGTCGAAATTCGGGCCTTAGTGCCCATTACTCCGCTCTTTTGGGGCGTTTTCGCGACAGCCTATTTCGTCGGGCCGGTAACTGATTGGCTTATCTTCCGGCATCTGTGGAATATCCCAGTCAGTGGCTTTTTCGCGCTGATGCGCAAACAAGTGACGAATAATTTGCTGCCGAGTTATTCTGGTGAAGTCTATTTCTACGCATGGGCGCGCAAACGCACAGAGCTCACGGGCGCACCCTTTGGGGCGATCAAAGATGTTGCGATCATCTCTGCTGTGACCGCAAATCTGGTTACACTCATCATGTTGGGGCTCGCTTATCCGTTATTTGGATCGCTGCTGGGCGGTGTCCAAATCAAAACGTTCGCGCTTTCGATTGGTTTCGTTACGCTGAGCTCGCTGATTGTCATGATTTTTCGCGGGCGGCTGTTCAGCCTGCCGCGCCCCAAATTGTGGTATGTCACGGCGATTGTGTTGTTGCGGATTGTTACCGCAACGTTCTGTGTCGCGCTGATGTGGCATCTCATTTTGCCCAAGGTTGATCTTGGCTGGTGGCTACTGCTGGCAACCATCAAGCTCCTGCTCTCGCGGCTACCGTTCGTTCCCAATCAAGATGGCCTTTTCGCGAGCGTTGCCATCGCATTGATTGGTCAGTTTCAGCCCGTCACCCAGTTGGTGGCGATGGTGTCGATTGCGTTCCTGCTCACGCACATCTGTTTTGGCGTGATTCTTGGCGTTGCCGACCTCGTTAAAGCCGGAGACCGTGACAATGATTAAGCGTATCCTGATCATATCCCTTGCGCTGCCCGCGCTTGCCGCAGCGACCATAACGGGGCCTGAGCTTGGCAAGGCGGCTGGCCGATGCCGTGCAAACGAACAGGGACCAGCACTCCTCGTCAATGCTGTTGGGTTGAAAGATCAAAAGGGATGGCTGAAGTTGGAGGTCTACCCCTCCAGCGATCCTGATTTTCTGGCGGATGACAATGTTTTGATTGATCAGGGTAAAACCTTCCGGCGTGTTGAGGTTCCCGTTCCAGCGGGTTCTCCACCCCAACTCTGCATCCGGCTTCCAAGTGCCGGATCGTATTCCGTCTCGCTGATGCACGACCGGAACATGAATCATAAGTTTGACCACGGGTTTAATGAAGATGGGATCGCATTCGGCGGCAACCCCAAACTGCGGTTATCTCCGCCAAAAGCTGCCGAAGCGCGCGTCATCGCGGGCAGTGGGTTGACAACCATCAACATCGTCATGAATTATCGTCGCGGTTTGCTGTCATACGGGCCGCTCAAGGGACGTTAACATGAAGATCGTCGACGTTTGCGCGTTTTACACGCCTATGGGGGGCGGAGTGAAAACCTATGTCGAGCGCAAACTCGCGGCGGGGCCGGAGCAGGGACAAGAAATTGTCATCATCGCACCGGGGGCAGAGAATGGCGTGCAAGAGCGTGGTGACGGCGCGCGAATTGTTACCGTAAAAGCACCAGCCTTCCCACTCGACAAGAATTATTTCTATTTCAACGACATCGTCTCCCTTCACGCCGCTATTTCAGCCGAAAAGCCGGACATTCTGGAAGCGTCATCGCCGTGGCGTAGTCCGTCACAAGTCGCGCGCTGGAAGGGCGATGCGCCGCGCGCACTCATCATGCACTCCGATCCGCTCTCCGCCTATGCCTATCGGTGGTTTGGGCGGATTCTGGAGCGCCCAACGATTGATCGCCATTTTGAATGGTTTTGGCGGCACTTGCGGCGGCTGGATGCGCAGTATGATACGGTTATCTGCGCCAACACCGATCTCGCGAGCCGGTTGATCGAAGGTGGCCTCACTAAGGTGATCACCAATCCAATGGGTGTTGAAGCCGGCATATTTTCGCCCACTTTGCGTGATGAGCGGCTGCGCGCCAATTTGCTTGAGCGTTGCGGACTCGGGCCGGATGCTACGTTGCTGCTCGGGGTTGGTCGTCACGCGCCCGAAAAGCGTTGGCCGATGGTGATCGACGCCGTGATGGCGGCGAGCTATGATCGTCCCGTTGGCTTCGTACTGGTTGGAGACGGGCGTGAGCGGAAGAAAATCATGCGCCACGCCAAGGGCAATCCGCATATTCATTTTCTCTCTCCGATCACAAATCGTGGGGAGCTGGCACAACTGCTCGCCAGTGGTGATGCGCTGATTCATGGCTGCGAGGGCGAGACTTTCGGGATGGTTGCGGCAGAAGCGCGCGCCGCAGGACTGCCCTTGATTGCGCCAGATCGCGGTGGCGTGGCCGATCATGCGCGAGGAGCCGATTCGCAGCTTTACGAGGCGAACAGCAGCGCAAGTGCGGCCGCCGCCATCCGCCGCTTCGTTGATGGTGATCGTGCTGCCGCCCGAGCCATCACCGTTGCTGAATCGATGAACGTTCGGACGATGGATCAACATTTTGTTGATCTGTTTGCACATTACGGCGCATTGCGCGAGGACACCGAGCGCGACGTGGCATGAGGGCAAAGCAAACGCCTGACCGCCCGCGTCTCGACATTGTCACACGCCCCGCCTAACGAGCAGTGCAGAACTAGATAGGGAAGATATATGACCATCAGCCGCAGCTCCATCCTCGACCGTGTCCTTGTGCTTGAAATGGTGCGCGTCACCGAAGCCGCCGCCATTTCCGCTTCCACGCTGATCGGGCGGGGCGATGAGAAAGCCGCTGACGCCGCCGCCGTCGAGGCGATGCGCGCGGCCTTGAACGAACTTTACATGGATGGCACCGTTGTGATCGGCGAGGGCGAGCGCGATGAGGCGCCGATGCTGTATATCGGCGAAAAGGTAGGCTCCGCCATTGGCACCGGCCCCAAGATCGACATTGCGCTCGACCCGCTGGAGGGCACAACGATCACGGCCAAGGCCGGGCCGAACGCGCTGGCGGTGCTCGCGGTGGCGGAGCACGGCAACCTGCTCAACGCGCCCGATGTATATATGGACAAAATCGCGGTCGGGCCGGGCTATCCGGAGGGTATTATCGATTTGAACAAGACCCCAACCGAGAATGTTCAAGCAGTCGCCGCCGCAAAGGGCGTCGCGCCGAGCGAGTTGATAATTTGCTTGCTCGATCGCCCGCGTCACGAGAAGCTCATCGCCGAGTTGCGCGGCCTAAGCTGCGGCATCATGCTCATCCCCGATGGCGACGTTGCCGGGGTCATCGCTGTAACAGATCCAGACACCACGATCGACATTTACATGGGTTCGGGCGGTGCGCCTGAAGGCGTGCTCGCGGCGGCGGCCCTCCGCTGCGTTGGCGGCCAATTCAAAGGTCGCCTGTTGTTTCGCAATGACGACGAAAAGGCCCGTGCCCGCAAATGGGGCATCACCGATCTCAATTATGTTTATGACCTCACCGAGCTCGCAAAAGGCGATTGCATCTTTGCGGCGACCGGCGTGACCGATGGCTCGCTCTTGGCTGGCGTCAAGCGCCTTAAAGGCGGTAAAATGACCACAGAGAGCGTTGTGATGCGCGCCTCCTCTGGCACGGTGCGCTGGGTCAAAGGCGAGCACCATCGCGGGTTCAACTAAGCTGGGGTAGCCTTAGGCTTTGCCCGCGCCGAGCGGATAACGCGATGGCTCGCGCCACATCGACCAACAGACTGGCGCCGCTATCATTGGGCGATCTTCGCCGGTCACGTTAAATCCGTGGCGCAGATAAAGGGTGACATTGCGCTCGGTGCCCGTTTCAAGATAGGCAGAAAGCCCCAAATCGTCCGTTTGGATCAAGCGATGCTCTAATAGCGCCGATCCCAACCCCTGCCCTTGGTGGGTGGGATGGCAGGCAAGAAACTGAAGATAGGCGTGCGGGGCGTGCGGATGGATGCGATCCATCATCTGGCCCACCGCCAGCGCTCGGACGATCCGCCCCACGCCACTGACGGCGAGAAAGCGCGGAAGCAGCGCGATTTGCGCGCGAAGGCCCGTTGCAGAGCTGGGATAGCCCGGCTTTATCCAAACCGCCACCGCCGCCCCATCATTGGCAATATCAATCCAAAGTGTATCGTGCTTGGCTTCGACCACCATAAGCGTGAACAACGCGCGCAACGCACCCTGCCGCGCGGCGCCCTCCCGCGCCATCCACCCCAATATCGGATCGGACATGAACGCAGCCACCAGTGTGTCCACAATCTGTGGCATATCGGCGGGCGTGGCGCTTCGGATCGTTCGCGGCGGCATGGGGAGCAGTGTGGGCTGCAATGCCGCGCTGATCAACCGATAATCATGGTTACTCAGGCACCGCGCAACAAAAACACCGCGTGTTCTGCAAGCGCGTTGGCGGCAAGCGGGCTGGTCAGTTTATCGCCGCTCAGAAACCAGGCATGTTCAACCATCACACCGCGCGCCTTCACCAAAGCGCGGAAATCATCGACGGTGACGTGATGGATGTTGGGTGACTCATACCAAGCCACTGGCAGAAGCCGCGTCACCGGCATCCGCCCGCCTGCCAGCAGGGACATCCGCACCCGCCAATGGGCAAAGTTGGGGAAGGAG
>JAYVZY010000281.1:0-2512 GCA_043782885.1 Sphingomonadales bacterium
CGAGCTGGTGGGCAAACGAATGCAACAAGGCGCTTAGGTGGAGCTGACAAACAATGGGTTTGGTGCTTCAAAACACTATTCTCCAATCACTCAGAAACACTCCGACCCTTGGGTGGCATGCGTTTTGGGCGTTCGCGATGGTCCCCGTTTGCGCGCCGCTTTGGTGCCGAACCCGTTCCTGCCTCGCATGGGGTTGCCTCAACAGGGTCAATCACGATGCTGATATTTGCGATGATGGGGATTGAGGTCGTCGCCACTTGAGCCCCCTTATCTGAGTGCGGCGACGCCATGACGCTGACCGGGGCTGTCCCGACACTCATTGTGCAGGCGCCGCGCCCCTCTGAATTTCAGGTTCCTGCCTGAAGCTCGACGTTAAGCCGAGCCGCGCCGTATAAGCTCAGGCGCCATCGCGATTGACGCGACGTGGGCTCCTTCCATTCTTCGGAACAGCAGGTCGATCATAAGCGCCGCGCCTTGTGCAACGTCTTGTCTGACCGTGGTCAGCGGCGGTGTCGTTTGCTGAGCGATCAAGATATCGTCGTATCCGACCACGCCGACGTCCTGCGGGACACGTGCACCACGCGCGGCGAGCGCCCGCAGCGCGCTCATTGCAACAACGTCCGAGGCGGCGACGATGCCGTCAGGAGAGGGGTGACTTGCAAGGTATTCCTCGATCGCGCTGAACGAAGATCCGCGGGTCGGATGCACCGGAAGCACCGTGACGTTGTTCGCACCTGCCGCTGCGATCGCCTGTTGAAATCCCGAATAGCGAGCGGCGAACTCGGGCACCTCGACGTTGCCAAAAAAGGCAAGCCGCGAGCGCCCTTGCGCGAGGAGATGTTCGGCCGCCACGCGCCCACCGGCCACATTGTCGGAGCCAACTGTAATCTGGGTGCCGTTCGATACGCCCGCACCCCATACAATCAGCGGCGCATATCGCTTCGCCACGCGTTCGATCGCATCGATCTGATTGGACTGGCCGATAATAATAATGCCATCGACACGGCCCGTATCGACCATCGAATCCAACCAGCCATCTTTGCTCGGGATCGCGCGCGAAAGGCGCAGGTCATACCCGCGCGCGGTAACCTCATCGGCAAGCGGGCCAAGCAAACTCAAAGTGAACGGATCGGAAAATTGTTGGTCTTCTTCATGGCCGAAGGGCAAAACCACCCCGATCGCCCCAGTCCGCTTCAGTCGCAGATTTCGAGCCGCCTGATTGACCTGGAGGCCATGTGCTTGAGCCAGGGCAACGATCCGAGTCCGTGTGGCGGCGGCAATAACAGGATTTCCCGACAGTGATCTCGATACAGTAGCAACGGATACGCCAGCAAGGTCCGCAAGTTCGGCAAGAGTCGTAATCGGCGAATTCGTCGTCATCCACTTCTCTATGCCATTCGGCCGAGGAAGCGCCAAGAACGCGACCACAGCAAGTAAAGCTACGCGCTCCCCATTGCGAGAAAGAGCAGAGCCATCATCATTCGGGATCTTCGAGGCTGAACTGGTCGCTGCCCTCATCATAAGCAAAAATCTCGGCGTATCGGCCCCACAATGTTACTGTCCGCAACGTCTCGTCGGCGTAATCGGGCGACATATGATCTTCGAGCTCGTCGCGAAACCGACGTGCTGGCGCGGAATGGTTTGAACGCTCGTCGAGAACGCGGCGGATGTGCTGGGCGAGGGGAACATGCGCGAGCAGCGCTTGAGCGAACTGTCCTTTGCGCTCATCGACATCCGATTGGGCGTAGCGCCGGGCCGCGGGCGTGAGAAGCAGATCGGCGCCCTGCAACTCCGCAAAGCGAAGCAGCTGAAGGGTTTCAGCCATGGGGAAAAGCTCATCGACTTCAAGCTGAAGCGAGTCCGCAAGGCCGGCCAGACTTGCCCGCCCGTCAAACGGCGCGGCGTCAACTTCCTCGATGAGCCCGGCCAGACTGTTGGTCGAGACACGCGGCAGCATCATGGCAATGCCGGTGCCGGGGAATAGTCCGTCGCGCACCGGCACGGCGACGCTTCGCGCGGTCATGCGGGCATAAATATCATCGACCAATGCGCGGAATGGTGGATCGAGGCGGTCACGCGGCTGAGGCAGATCGACCTTGATTTCTGCCGCTACGCGTCCGGGATTGGAGGAGAAGACAAGGATCCGGTCGCACATCAGCACGGCTTCTTCGATGTTATGCGTGACAATCAGGATTGACTTGATCGGCATCCGCCCTTCCGACCAGAGATCGAGCAGCTCGGTGCGCAGCGTCTCGGCCGTGAGCACGTCGAGCGCAGAGAAGGGCTCGTCCATCAAGAGCAGGGAAGGATTGACGACGAGCGCGCGCGCCAGCCCAACGCGCTGGCGCATCCCGCCTGAAAGCTCCTTGGGATAGGCGTTTTCAAACCCGTCGAGACCGATCAAATCGATTGCGGCAAGCGCGCGATTGCGGCGTTGATCGGCAGGCACTTTTTGCGCCTCGAGACCCAATTCCACATTCTGGAGCACCGTCAGCCAGGGAAACAGCGCAAA
>JAYVZY010000282.1:0-1679 GCA_043782885.1 Sphingomonadales bacterium
GCCCGCATTCACGACAAGCGCCCGCGCTTGGCCTTGCGGTAGGTGTGCGCGGCAGAGCTCAACCTCGGGCGATGGGCATTGGCTGCGGGTCGTAATGCCCGCAACGCTCGTGCCGTGATCCAGGGTGATAAATGTAAGGTCACAGCGGCCCCAATCTTTATACCCCGCGCGCACCACACGCGGCGTAACGCCACCGATTGCGGGGATATCGGGGAAGGGTTTCGCAAGCGGTGAGATGGTTTCGGTCATATCGCCTCGTAACCCCCGCCTGCGCCTGCCGCAACAGCTTGATCCCGCCATGATACAATTTGCGACAGGCATTAACTATTTATTGCGGGATTACAAATAGATACGCGGCGAGGCGGAAGCTGGTCGTTGAGTAGTTCCGGAGTAAGAATATAATGGTTGCGAGAGAATTGGGACAGCGTTTGTGGCATTTCGACTGGTACACGAATTATACGGATAACATATCCATTCCTCCGCAACATAAAAACTGGTTTAGCAGGGTCACGGCAAAGCAGATTCTCTGGGTGCCGGCGAGCAGTCAAATCGTCTGCGCCCTTCTTTTTCTGCTCTCAGGTGGAACAACGCTGGGGCCGATTGTTGGCGCAATGTGTTTGCTCAGCACCGCGTGTTTGACGCGTATTAGCATCACGTGCAAAAATCGGCTGAACGGAGAACGCAGCTCTGGCCACTATCGAGAACTTGAGCGACTAAAGCTGATCGGCATCGTGAGTGGTGTGTTTTGGGGGGCGATGTTGGGAGGTGCGTTTGTTGTGAACGGCACTGCGCATCTCGCTGAACTGTCGCTCCTCTGCGTGTTCTTGATGCTGCTTGGTGCTATCAAATACGTGAGCACGCCCGCCGTCGGTGCAGTGCATATTTTCAGCATATTGCTCGGCAGCTGTTTGGGATTGGTGGTTGTCGGCGTCCACGCCGCTATCGTTTCAGCTTTCACTCTGACGCTTATGGGCGGCACATTTTATGCGATGATAAAAAGTCTGTACTACAATTTTGCGACCCGAAAGCTTCGCTCTCGCGCACTCGACGAAGTCAATGAGACTGTGGAAATTCTGCTCCGCGAGTTTGATGAACAAGGCAGCGATTGGTTGTGGGAGGTCGATCTTGAAGGGCTGATTGTGCGACCCTCGGCGCGCTTTCATGCAGCGGCAGAGCGTGAGGGCAATGAACTTGCGCGGCAACCGTTGATCAATTTGTTTGGTGATGGGCCTGATCGTGACCTGCTGGCTGACCGCATTCGGGAGCCGGAGCCCTTTCGGCGGATTGTTGTGTCGTTCACCGCAAACGGGGAACAGCGGTGGTGGTCGCTCTCGGGGCGCCCAAGCATCAATCGCTACGGCGAGGTTATCGGTCTGCGTGGCGTCGCCACCGATGTTAGCCAATCAAAACGCGCAGAAGCGAAAATTGCACATATGGCGCACTATGATGGCCTGACCGATCTGCCAAATCGCGCACTTTTTACTGATACGTTAAAATCGACGTTGGAGCGCCGACGTCCGGAGCAACTCGTCAGCGTACTCTATCTCGATCTTGATCGGTTCAAGATGATCAACGATACAATGGGGCACGACGTTGGCGATTTTGTCTTACAAGTGTCCGCGCAGCGCATCGCAAAATGTATTGGTGCCGGAGATATGGTTGCCCGGCTTGGTGGCGAC
>JAYVZY010000283.1:0-3677 GCA_043782885.1 Sphingomonadales bacterium
AACAACGCAACTGAGCCCAACATCACTGTGCCTAAGAGCCCGACGGATAGCCACAGCAAGGTTATCGGTCGCCAGCGCCACAGCGCCAGCAACAAGACCCAGAGCGGGACGAGCGCAATAAGGCTGCCGAGCCAACGCGGAACCGGTGCAACGCCGCGACCAGAGAGCATCGTGTTGAGCATATTCGCTTGCAGATCTACCCCACTCATCAGACCGCCGCCCCTGAGTGGCACCGGAAACTGATCGCCCATCCCGTCACCGGTTGCCCCTACCAGAACAACCTTCCCGCGAAAGAATTGGCGGGGGACTTCACCGCGCATGACGTCGACGAACGACGCGGTTCGGAAGGCCTCGACGCGCGGCTGAAAAAGGATGGGGAGTTGATCTAGCCCAGATTCGCCGCCGCCTGCCGCCAGTTGCATCATGTGTGGCAAGATTTTTCGTCTTGTTCTCAGCCGCACGTCGGCCCGGCGAACAATGCCATCGCTGTCAAAATGAACGTTGACATGGCCGATGCCGGCGGCGGCATCATGCAGCAGCCGAACGGGCTCAACTTCGCTGAAATCGGTATTCTCAGTGCTCGCGGTATCAAGCAACAATGGGAGAAAAACCGGCGCGGCACTCTGAACCGCGTGCGCCAACGCGGTATCATCTGATGCCGCCTCGGTGAACAGCACATCATAAGCGATCGATTTTGGGCGCGCTTGGGCCAGTTGGTTGAGCAATTGCGCATGAACAGTGCGCGCCCAAGGCCATTTGCCAATCTCTTGCAGACTGCGGTTGTCTATCGCGATGATGATAATTTTGTCAGAGGGCGGCGGCGCGCGCAGGCTGATCAGCCGATCGTAAAGCAGATTGTCTGCCCGCATCGTGAGGCCCGTCAGCCCAAGCGCCAGCACCATCAGCGTTGCAAGCGTAGCGATCGCGCACCAATCGATGAGGAGGCGGGAGCCGCGCACCTGCCGGGCCTATCTCGCCCCCGGAATGTTGAGCTTTTCGAAATCTGTCCAGCTCACGGAGCTCTCACCGGCGTCGAACTGCATCGCGCCGACGCGCCAATAATAAACGCCGGGGGTGAGCCGGGTCAGTTCCAGTTCTTGCGTTGTCATACCGGGTTCGTCGATGACTGGCGTGCCGCTCTTCTCGCGACTGAGCTGGAACCGGTATTGCCGAACACCTTCACCACTGCCCGTCCATTTGAAGCGAAAACCCCCATGGCCACCGGGCTCGATGATCGCGTGGATTGAGTTGAGCTTGCGGACGAATGCTGTGGTCTCACTCAGCCCCTCGAAGCCGGATGGAGAGAGCGCGGCAGCCCGCACGAACTGATTGCCATTGGGCACATTGGGGAAGCTGGCTTGCGGCGTTGCCGAGCGCGTATCGTCAAAAACATCTACGAAACCAGCATCGCGCGCGACCTGGACGTGATAACCAACCGCGCCCGCAATTGGGGTGAGAGCGAAGTGAACGAGGTCATCTTTCTGTACCTCGCTCGCGTTGGCGACGCTGGGCGCGGGCAAGAGCTGTTCGACTCGGGTTGCGCCGCTTTTGGATACGCCTGCGCCAGTTCCGCCCGGAATAAGCTGAGGCGCTGATCCGTTGCTCGCCCCGACCGCAACCGATCCGCCCAACACTTCAGTGAGCGAGTCACTGTCACCGGACTTGGCATACACAATCCGGAACTCGGTGCCGCGCACCGCCGACGTCGCGAGCGGTGTCTTAAACTGGAAGCGGCTGTTGGGGTCGGTGAAATGCGACGCCTTCGTCTCTGCGCGGCCATCTTCAACCGCCACCTCATAATCCAAGCTGCCATCGATATTGATTTTGCGCAGCCGCGAGAGTTTCACGCTGGTCTGCGAGGGCAAAGTTACTTTAGAGCCATTCGACAGGATGAGTGTCGCGAACGCCCCAGCCGATGTCTCAATCTGCGTACCCTCGTGCACTGACATACCAAGTGTCGGTGGGGTCTGGTTAACGCGCACACCGCCACGAAACGCCACCAGATGGGCATCCACAGGCGTGAATTTCAGCAGTGCGCGCGGCAGTATGACCGTGGTGCCGGGCTGGAGGTGTTGCGCGACGCTCAGATGCAGGTTGCGCTGGAGGGTATTGTAATCAGCAAGGTGGATCAAATATTTGTCGGCCAACCCATACAGTGTATCGCCCTTTTTAACGGTGTAGCTGATGCCGTCGTCATTGGTTTGCGGGGGAGAACCCAGCGCGGCGTGGGCAAAACCTGCGGCAAGCGCGGTCAGCACAACCAGATGTTTCATCCTCAATCCGCCTCATCATAGGTTTCCAGGCGATAACCGTAACCGAAAATAGTCGACAAGCGAAACCCATTCTCTGGGTTGAGCGCCAATTTGGAGCGAATACGCGATACATGCATATCGAGCGTTCGAGTCGGCAAATCACCCACGCTGTTCCAGATTGTCTCCAGAATATAGGCACGAGACACGGGCCGATTCTGACCTTGAAAGAACATCAAAGCGAGCGCAAATTCCTTTGATGTGAGGGCAACGCTCTGTTGGTTCACTGCGACACTGCCCTGCAATTTGTCGAACACATACGCGCCAAACTCAAGATAGCGTTGCTCGTTGATGGCTGGCGACGACCGACGGAGCACGGCACCAATTCGCGCCGCGATAACGGCCTCAACCTCAGGTTTGACGATATAATCATCCGCTCCCGCCGAGAGGCATTCGGCGATGCCAACCTTCTCCGCACGACTCGATACCATGATAACGGGCGGCGGCGCATCCATGTGCGCGCGCGTCCAGTTCAACACATCAACCCCCGACGCGCCCGGCAAGTTCCAATCGAGGATCAGCAAATCAAATGTATCACGCGATAATTGGCGCAAGAGCGAATCACCCGTGGTGAACACAGTTACACGGTGACCGGCACGCGCGGCGATACCCGAGATAAACTCGGCCATAACCGCGTCATCTTCGGCAATTGCAATCCGTTTCAAACCGACCATAAAAGCTACCTATGCTAAAGGCTTATTCCGACATAGTAAGAATGTAACATGTTTACATTCCTTTACACACCAAAATTGACATTTGCGGTTAAGGCATCTCAGCGTTCATTTGACTTGCGCGTATCCAAGTCAATTTCTTTAGCCATGTTGTAGCTGCGAGTTGCGTAACGTTGTTGCTAGAGTCATCGTAGTTAGAGGAGTACCCTCAGCGGGTCGCCGAGGCTGGCGGGCGGTAGTTTTCGCCCGTCGGCCGAGCGCATTGGTAAGAATTACTTCTTGAACTGCGGCGCGCACACGCCCACATAGCGCTCATGATGATCGAGACTGAAACGACGCCGAATCCGGCCACACTTAAGTTTTTGCCGGGACAAAAAGTAATGCCGTCCGGTACGCGCGATTTCGCGACGGAGGCGGAGGCAGAAGCATCGCCATTGGCCGAAGCATTGTTCGAGCTCGGTGACGTGACAGGCGTTTTCTTCGGCAGTGATTTTATCTCCGTGACAATCGGCGCCGGCGCGCTCTGGGCCGATGCCAAGCCAGACGTGCTCGGTGTTCTGCTCGATCATTTCTCCGCAAAGATGCCGCTGTTCCGGCCCGCTGCCGCTGGCTTTAGTGTCCCCTCAGACGGCGATCATGTTGATGACCCTGCCGACGCCGACATCATCGATCAAATCCAGGATCTGATCGAAACCCG
>JAYVZY010000284.1:0-2005 GCA_043782885.1 Sphingomonadales bacterium
TGTCGGCCTGCGCTACGGAACCGATGCTGAGACGCTGTCCGACCTGAGTTTTACACTGAACGCCGGGCAATTCTATTTTCTGACCGGCCCATCGGGAGCCGGTAAAACGTCGCTGCTTAAGTTGCTCTATCTGGCGCAGCGCCCAAGTCGTGGTCTTATAAGGTTGTTTGATCAGGATCTGGTCGCGCTGCCGCGTGATCAGTTGCCGCTGTTGCGCCGCCGGATTGGAGTCGTGTTTCAAGATTTTCGATTGCTGACGCATTTATCGGCATATGATAATATTGCTCTTCCGCTGCGCATTGCTGGCGCAAATGAGGCAGAGATCGACACCCCGGTGCGCGAAATGCTCAACTGGGTCGGATTGGGCGAGCGTGGCCATGCACACCCGCCGACGCTATCAGGCGGGGAGCAGCAGCGCGTGGCGATTGCGCGCGCGGTCATTGGGCGTCCCGATATTCTGATCGCCGATGAGCCGACAGGCAACGTGGACCCTGAAATGGCGCACCGCCTGCTGCATTTGTTTGATGGGCTCAACCGGCTGGGGACAACAGTTGTGGTCGCAACGCATGACCTCCATTTGCTTAGTCGCGTACCAAACGCCCAAATGATGAAGTTGGATAGGGGAAAGCTCTCTGACCCGACTGGGTCGTTGCGCTATCCGCCCCGACAGGCGCCGTCATGAGCCAAAGCCCTAACAAGGCGGCAGGCCTTGCGGAACACAACGTCTTATCGGGCAACCGTATCATGGGGCCAATGCCATGGATTTTGGCGATCTTGATGTTCATGACCGTCCTCGCAGCCGCTGTAGGACTGTCGTTGGGGCTTTCGGCATTTCGCTTATCCGGCGACGTGGAGCATCGGCTCACCGTCCAGATTGTCGAGGCGAATGCTGATATTCGGCAGTCACAATCGCTTGCGGTTATCAAGCACCTCACGGGGATACAAGGAATCGACTCAGCAACCGCTGTTGATGACGACCGACTCGGTAAGCTGGTGGCCCCTTGGCTCGGCACAGATGGTGCCGAGGCAGGGTTGCCATACCCTAGCCTGATCGACGTCGTGATCCAGCCTGACGCACAGCTGAGCGCCAAAGCGCTCGAACAGGAGCTTCGGAACATCGCGCCATCTGTTCATATTGAGCCTGACTCGCAATGGCTGCGACCGTTGGTCCGACTCTTGACTGTTGTCAGCTGGTTAGCGTTCAGCATCGTCCTGCTGATGATGGTGGCATTGGCGGCGGCGGTTATTCTTTCTGCACGTGCGTCTCTCAACACGCACCGCACGACCATCGATATACTGCATCTCATCGGATCGTCCGATGGCCAAATCGCACGGCTATTTCAGCGCCGCACCGTTATCGACGCGCTCGCCTCCGGAGCGATCGGTTTTGTGGGGGCGATCATCGTGTTGACTGCCTTTCAGTTGCTAATTGAGCAAATGGACTCAGAGTTTTTCGGGGCATCAGTGTTACCTCTCTGGGGTTGGCCACTTTTAATAATGCTGCCCGTGTTTGAAACGGTGCTCGCCAATCTGGCTGCGCGCGCTACTGTGCTGCGCGCCTTGAAGCAGATATTATGATTCGGCGCTTTCTCGCTGCAATTTTGTTGGTGTGGCTCTTCGGGTTCGTCGTTTTCGCGCTTAATCTCCCAAAAGCGGCGGGTCGCGTTTATACTGATGGCGTTGTCGTGTTGACAGGTGGCCAAGGTCGTATCCCGCGCGGTATAGCTGTGCTGGAGCGGCGCGATGCTGAGCGGTTGCTCATTTCTGGTGTTGATCATGAGGTGAAATTGCGTGAACTGGCCAAGGATTTTCACATTCCACCCGATCTTTCCAGTTGTTGCATAGACCTTGGGTTTGAGGCGATCGACACGCGGTCGAACGCCCGTGAAACAGCCTATTGGATGAGAGCGAAAGGCTTCCACTCGCTGCGAATCATAACCAACAACTGGCACATGGCGCGTGCGCGGTATGAGCTCGCACGGGAAATGCCGCGCGACATCACACT
>JAYVZY010000285.1:0-1765 GCA_043782885.1 Sphingomonadales bacterium
ACCAACATTATATACACTCAGCACACCATTCTGGTTTGGCGTTACGAGCGAGTATTGCTCATTGCTCCACTCTTCATCAAAAATGGCCACGTTGGTAAACAACTTATGCTCAAGCCAAGAACCCTTGAAGCCGATTTCATAGTTGGTGATCGTGTCTGGACTATAAGGGTTAACACCTGGTAGCCGATTGACGCCGCCAGGCCGATAGCCGGTAGAATAGGTAGCATAAATCAAATGATCCCGATCAATCTTCCAATTGAGATTGATCTTGTGCGTTTCACCTGACTGCACCGATTTTTTATTAAAGAGAATGCAAGGGACGCTAGCATCCGCGCTTGGCGCGATGCACAACGCACTCTTGCTGGCGCTCCCCGAGTAGCCACCCGCAGTATTATTAGCGATGAATGCCCTGATGCCACCATTTAGCGTCAAATTCGGCAGAATGTCGTAAGAGGCATCCGCGAACATTGCATAATCACGGTCAACACGATTGACACGTGTGCAGAACACATCGTCGCCACATTTGGGGACAGCCGTTTGATAATAGCCCGGGTTTACCAGCGCTCCACTCGCATTGTTGATCGTCGAGGGCGAAACAGATTGCGGATAAGCTGCTTGCGCCAAACCAGGCACAATGTAATCCGCCGTAATATGGTCAGTTTGACGTTGATAAAACAGCCCCGCCGTTATCTTAAAGCGGTCTGTGCTCGGCGACGAAATACGCAATTCGTGCGTTTGCTTGGTATAATCATCATGGCCGTGATAACGCTGCGTTGGATCAAGGTTGGTTCCCGATGCGGTGACAACGCTGTTATAATAGTGGGCATATCCACTCGCGGTCTCGGAGTTTTGATAATTCACTGCATAATCTGAGTAGTCGGCTTGATTATCGACGTGCCGCGTAAAATAGCCACCCGCATAGGTGACGTCCCAGTTGCCGACCTTCCCACGAATTGTCAGCGCTGCTTGAACCCATTCGTCGGTATTCAGATCAGCCGTAAAATCTTGCACTTGCAAATCACCAACTGCAGGGACAATTGCATCACCTGTTTTTGGGCCGAACAGAAATGTGCCATGCGCTTTCTGGTTTTGGTAAACCACCGAAGGCGTCGCTGTCCATGTCTCATTGAGATCAATACCCAGCGCGGCGCGTCCACCATATGTCTCAACGTCGTTGAAATTCTTCTTAACGTAAGGCGCGTTGTTGATTGTTAACGTGGAGGGTGTGAAATAGCCTGTGGCGGGGACAACGACCGGCTTGACCACTGCATAAGTCCGTGTTCCCGGAATGTTGCTGATGTAACCCCCGTCACGTTCGTAGAAGGCAGAGACCCGCAGCGCCATCGCCTTATTGAGCGGGAGATTAACGAACGCGTCAACGCTACCGCCGCTTGAGTTCGCACCCTTGCCAAACGTCGTCCCGCTCACGTCAATCCCGCCCTCAAATTTATGACTCGGCTTGTTGGTGATCAGCCGCAATGTGCCTGACAATGAGCTGGAGCCAAACAGCGTGCCCTGTGGCCCAGAGAGCGCCTCAACGCGTTGAATATCGTAGACGTGCAAATCAACAGCGCCGCCGATCGTCGTGAGCGGCACCTCGTCGAGATATAGCGCGCTAGTGGGTTGCGATCCGCTGTGGCTGCCATTGCTGTCACTGCCCGACGTAATCCCACGGAAATAAATCTGCGATTGCCCAGGGCCAAAGGACTGGAAGCTGACCGAGGGCAGCAGCTTTGCATAGTCATCAAAGCTCGTGACCTGATGC
>JAYVZY010000286.1:0-5721 GCA_043782885.1 Sphingomonadales bacterium
GTCAAATGTCTAATGATAGGTTCCGGCACTTGCCGATAGTGAACGAAGACGGTGTTATAATAAATATCATGAGCCAAGGTGATTTTGTGAGCTACACATGGCCCCAGCTTATCGAGCGCCTGAAAGAGCAAACACGCGCGACCTTCGAGATCAATCCATCAATATTCACAGCACTAGGTGCCGGTGTCTTATTGATATTGGCTGCAATTCTGGTGGTTGCTGTTATGAAATAAAAGCCGAATAGCAAAATCGACCGAACGCTGAATGTGACGATATTAATAGAGGTTGGCATTGGATCCACCATCTTTACTAATTTAAAGTCGGCGAGAAAACGTCGCCTTCGCTCCAAACCGGACGCATGGGAATCCACTCAGGTCGTCCCGCGAACGCCCGCACCTGGCCGTGTTTGTTCGGTCTGCATTGGAGCGCGCGACTGGGGTAGGCGGACGCGGATGATTGTGCAAATTTGATCGACATCTGCCGGTAGACGCGCATTCTATCCGAACCTAAGGTCAGCGTATGGCTAACCTTTCCATACTCGACCTTGTCCGTGTGCGGCAGGGCAATGACGTTCGTGGCGCGCTCGATGAAGCGCGAGAATTTGCGCGTCATGCAGAGGTGCACGAGTTCAACCGCTATTGGGTGGCAGAGCACCATAATATGCCCGGTATTGGCTCGGCAGCAACGAGTGTTGTGATCGGACATATCGCGGCGGGCACATCCACCATCCGCGTCGGGGCAGGCGGTATCATGCTGCCCAACCATTCGCCGCTGGTGATCGCGGAGCAGTTTGGCACGCTGGAGACATTGTTTCCAGGGCGGATTGACTTGGGGCTCGGCCGTGCGCCCGGAACCGATCAACTCACCTGGCAGGCGATGCGACGTGATCCGATGGCGTCGGATCGCTTTCCGCAAGATGTGATGGAATTGTATACGCTGCTCGGCCCGTTGCGTGAGGGGCAACGTGTTCAAGCCGTTCCGGGAACAGATACACACGTGCCGCTCTGGATTCTCGGTTCCAGCCTGTTCGGGGCGCAATTAGCAGCAGAATTGGGCTTGCCTTATGCGTTCGCCTCGCATTTTGCGCCCGCAGCTTTGATGCCCGCGCTTGAGCTCTATCGCCGGCGCTTCCGGCCGTCGCCGGTGCTTGAGCGGCCGTATGCGATGGTTGGTGTCAATATCGTCGCCGCTGACACCGACACGGAGGCGCAACGGCTAGCGACAACCCAACAAATGGCGGTCGCTGATTTGTTTCGCGGGACGCGTGGCCTCAGCAAACCACCGATAGACGATATTGATACCTACTGGACAGCGAGCGAGCGCGGCCAAGCGCGGAGCTTCTACGAGCGCGCCATCATCGGCGGGCCGGATACGGTGAGGACGGGGATGGCATCGCTGATTGCAGAGACGCAGGCCGATGAGTTGATGATCGTGACCGACGTCTTCGATTTCGAAGCGCGCTGCCATTCGCTAGAATTGATTGCGCAGGCGCATCGCTTCTGAGTACTTATCTGCCTATCCTCTATTCCTTCCGTCGCTGCCCCTATGCCATGCGCGCGCGGATGGCCTTGTTGGTGAGTGGGCAAGCCTGCGAAATCCGCGAAGTGGCGCTGCGGGATAAGCCGAGAGCGATGCTGGCGGCTTCGCCTAAAGCCACTGTGCCTGTGCTGGTATTGCCAGATGGCACCGTGATCGACGAAAGCCTGGACATCATGCGTTGGGCGCTCGAACGTGCAGACCCTGAAGGCTGGCTGCAAGGCGAAGACGCAGCTTTGATCGCCCAGAATGACCGGACATTCAAAGATCATCTTGATCGCTACAAATATCCGAACCGTTATGGTCTTGATCCGTTAGAACATCGCGCTGGCGGGCTGAAAATTCTTGCAGAGATCAACGCCCGCTTATCGGTCAGCGCGTATCTGTGTGGGGGGACACGAATGTTCACCGATACGGCGCTAATGCCCTTCATTCGGCAGTTTGCAGCAGTGGATTGCGCCTGGTTCAATGCGCAACCCTTGACCCATGTTCAGTTTTGGCTTGCGACGCACGAGAGTTCACCCCTTTTCGCGGCAGCCATGGTGCGGTTCACCACATGGCGAGACGGAGATAAGGCAACGCTCTTTAATTAGCCGTCATCGCCTAACACGGTCACACCTTAGATATAGAGGCAAATTTCGACCCAAGGCGGTCGAATCATAAACACCAATCAGTGTCTACTTGCACCCAACACAAGACGGTTTCGACCGAGATTGATAACCGAATTTTACGCTGCCAACATCGCGGTTAACCCTGTTAGACCTAAGGGTGTGAATTGAACCGCGCGCCCCGCGCCGCTCGCGATCCATTTGCGCCGTCGCATTTCGGCGAACATCGCTGCCCCAAGCCCGCCGCCGAGGTGATAGCGACGTTCGCTCCAGTCGAGGCAATGGCGGCATACTGGCCGCCTGCCGTGCTTTAGTGCGGACATATCAATGCCAAAGTCGGTGAAGTAATGATGTCCGTGTGCAGTCACTGAAAGATGCTCGCCCGCCTCGATCAAGCCCCTGTCGACAAGTCTGGTCAAAAGCTCAACGCTACGCTCGCCCGCAAGATGATCGTAGCATACCCGCGACACACGCAGCGCCTCATCCTTCGGCCCCGTTCTGATGCGCACCGCGCCGGTGCGCTGGGCCAATCCCATCAGCGATTCCAAGACGTGTGCAACATCCACACTCGACAATCGGAAATATCGATGTCGCCCCTGCCGTTCACCGACAACCAATTGCGCGTCGTGCAGCTTGGCGAGGTGGCCGCTGGCGGTCTGGATCGTCACGCCCGCTGCGTGCGCAAGTTCGGTGACTGTCAGCGCGCGCCCGTCCATCAATGCGGTCAACATATTTGCGCGCGCCGGATCGCCAATGAGCGCTGCAACATTTGAGATGTTTGGGCCGTCTTTCATACTTCGGTGATAACCGAAACATGAGCGAGAATCAAATGGCTATAACGGCCCCTTCTTTGACGATTGAAAGGCAACCGGACTGTGATCACCTGTTTCATCCGATACGAGATCGACCCCTTCAAGGTCGATCGCTTCGCCGAATATGCGCGCAATTGGGGGGAGGCCATTCCACGCTGCGGCGCTGACCTGATCGGTTATTTCGCGCCGCACGAAGGGTCAAGCACGACGGCTTACGGCGTTTACAATATTGAAAATCTGGCGGCATATGAGGCCTATCGTGCGCGGTTGAGCGCTGACCCGGCTGGGCGCGCGAATTATGAATTTGCCAAGCGCGAACAGTTCATCCGCCACGAAGATCGGATTTTTCTCAAACTTGCGTCCGCGCCACAAAGCGACTCGGTGCGACCGTGATTGCAGTGATATTCGAGGTTTGGCCTGCCGAAGGCGAAAAACAACATTATCTCGATCTGGCTGCCGTGCTAAAAGCCGATTTATTCTCGGTCGATGGCTTTATCTCGATTGAGCGTTTCGAGAGCCTTACTCAACCCGGCAAAATCCTGTCGCTCTCATTCTTTCGCGATGAGCAGGCCGTTGAACACTGGCGCAATCGCCCCGCACATCGTGCGACCCAAAGCAAAGGACGAAGCGGTGTTTTTGCGGATTATCGGTTGCGCGTGGCGCATGTTCTGCGCGACTATGGGCTAAACGAACGCGACCAAGCTCCCTCTGATAGTCTGACGGCGCATGGCTCCGCTTAGGGCGCACAGGCGAATGGCAGCTGACGCTGATTGCAGAAGTTTCGATTTTGAATCCGTGCGTCTGCAATGTGCCCATTTTGCCCGTATCGGTTGAAATATACTGAATTCGCAACTTTGGCAACGCTTGCGCCAACCCCACTGGGTTTGTTGCCTGGTTAAAATGTCGCCTCCGCCACAAACCGGTCGAAACAAAATCTCCTCGGCAGCCGTCGCGAGTTACCGCCACTGGCCATAGTTGCTCCGTCCGCAATGGAGCGGCGACTCGTGATCGCCGATATTCCCCGAATTTCAATACGTTCCGCGAAACTACGACCAATTCTACCGGTTTGAACCTTCATGATCGAGCGACTCCTTCAGGGGGTCGCTGTCATTTGGTTGAGCGGCTGCAAATGAGGCGGAGGGGGTTGTAGCTCGCGCTATTCAGCATTAGCTTGCCTGCATGACCACAATAGCTGATCGACGCGCTGCCTTTCGCTCCCTGCATAAGTCTGGGTGTTTTGCATTACCCAACCCTTGGGATGGCGGGTCAGCGGTTCGACTGGCGAAGGCTGGTTTTAAAGCGCTGGCGTCCACCAGTGCGGGTGCGGCTTGGGCACTTGGCAAGGAAGATGGGGAGATGAGCATCGATGAGGTGCTCGATCATCTGCGCTTTCTATGCACGGTGACCGATTTGCCGATAAATGCCGATTTCGAAGCTGGTTTCGCCGAGACTGCTGCTGGCGTCGGGGAGAGTGTGACACGCTGCATCGCCACTGGTGTCGCGGGTATATCGATTGAAGACCGCGACGGAGCTACGTTCTACTCGCTTGACGAAGCTGTGGCGCGGATTGCAGCCGCACGCGCGGCAATTGACGCGTCTGGCGAAGATGTCATTCTGGTCGGGCGGTGCGAGGCCTATCTGATGCCAACGCTCGATATCGACGAAGTGATCGCACGTTTACGCGCTTATAGCGCGGCAGGCGTAGACTGCCTCTATGCGCCCGGCGTAAAATCGGTTTCTGATACGGCAAAGATAGTTCAGTCGGTCGACAAGCCGGTAAATGCCAATCTCACCGGAACTGGGTTGTCGGTGAGTGATTTTGCCTCAACAGGTGTGCGACGGGTGAGTGTCGGTGCCGCGCTGGCGAAGGCGACATATGGAGCATTTGACGGATTTGTTGATTTGCTGAGCACTGAGGGTAAATTGCCATAATCCAGATCCTGGCAATCACAGCGAATAAGTCGAGATCGGCAACTAAAATTAGGCCGCGCTTACCAGCGCTATCGACCCAAGGCGGTCGCGCAGAGTTTGAAAATCAATGACTGGCTTTAGGGAATTGCTGACCGTCCGGTTTTGAGTTTCAGGCGTTGGTAAGCGGACAAGAGTTATCTGTTTATGACTTTACCTCGTAGAGAGGAAGCAGTTCGTGAAGATCATACGATGATGGCGAGCGAGCAATTTCGGCTTTAATAAGCGCGGCTTGCTTCGCGCAAATGCTCGACAACTCGGACGACGAAATGATACCTCGTTGTTCTGCTACGCGCCATGCCACGATCATCGGCACCAAAGTTGCATACCCGTTGTTCGTATTGTCCACAACCGACTCGTAAGTTGGCAGGCCAACACGACCAGCAGCTTGAGGGTCGTCCATCAATAAGAGTAGGTGCTGTTTCCACCCTCGGTCCCCCTTTGCCGTCTCAACGGCGCGATCTCTGGCGTCACGTAGGCTCGATGCTACGATGCTGCTTCCGTTTAGGATCACTTGACCGCCGATGACATCGCATTCGTAGCCAGGCGTTGCCGTAAACTGGTCGATATAGGTATGCAAAACAGACGGTTGCCGTGAATAGTGCAACGGCACAGCGCGACAAGTGAGGGGTCGTTGATCGTATATGCCGCATCGGCTCCCCGCGAGCGCCGGACACTGTCCGTTGCCGTAGTCGTCAACTGTTCCCCGTCAGCGCCTATGAGACAGAACTGAGGTATTGAGTTTAGGACGATTTTGGTTTCATCGTAGTGACGAAGGAACGAAGATGAGACCAAAA
>JAYVZY010000287.1:0-2846 GCA_043782885.1 Sphingomonadales bacterium
TGGCAAGGGCAACCCCGCCTTCCTCGCGAAGCGACAGGCTGAGCGCCGCGAGACAGTCACCGCCGATCTCGTCTATGCGCCTTCGCGCGTTGGTGATCAGTAAGCATCCGGCGTGAACCGCCTGACGTATTTTGGGTGATCGCGTAATGCAGCACTGGTGCAAGCACTGAGGCTTGCACTGGTACAAGCGACGATGTCATGGGACAGGTAACGATATTTTCTGGGGCGCAGCGACAGCGGCATTGGTCGCATGCTGAGAAGCGGTCGATGGTTGCTGCGGCGTTTGCCGAGGATGCGATTGTTTCGGTTGTGGCACGACGGTTCGAGGTTGCAGCGTGCCAACTTTATCGGTGGCGACGGCTGTACGCGGCGCAGGATCGCGCGATAATGGGCGGGGCTGCGGTTGATTTTGCATCGGTGGTTGTCGCTGAGGATGCGATTGAACCGCGTGGGGTCTTACCGCCGCCGAACGATTTGACTGCGCCCGCAGCTCGTGCGGTGGTTGCATCACGCGCCGTTCCGGTGATGATCGTTGAGACAGGGGGCGCGCGGGTGGAGATTATGGGTGCGGCGTCGCCGAAGTTGGTGACAGCCACGCTGGCGGCGCTGAAGCGGTGATCCCGGTTCCGAGTAATGCGCGCGTGTGGATTGCGATGGGGAAGACTGATATGCGCAAAGGCATGTCCTCGCTCGCGCGACAGGTGGAACATAGCCTGAAGCATAAGCCGTATTGCGGCGATCTGTTTGTCTTTCGCGGGAAGAAGGGCGATCTGTGCAAAATCCTGTGGCATGATGGTGTGGGCATGTCACTTTATGCCAAACGGCTGGAGCGTGGACGGTTCATCTGGCCGAGCGCGGTGGACGGTGTGATTGCGATTTCGGCATCGCAAATGGCGTGTTTGCTTGAAGGGATCGACTGGCGACACCCCCAAAAGACGTGGCGGCCAAGCGAGGCTGGATAAGGGTGCGATTCTCGCATAAAAGCCCTGTTTCTGGCATAAAACCTTAGGTGTTAGGGGCTGTTTCTGCTATGAGCCTTGGCTATGGAAGCGGCTCCAGTCACCGATGATTTGACCCTACGGAGAGCACTCGCACATGCAGCCCAGGCCGTCGCAAGAGCAACGAGCGCGGAGGCGGCCAACACTGATCTTATCGCGCGCAACCTCTATCTTGAGCTGCAAATCGAGAAGCTGCGTCGTGGGCTTTACGGTCAGCGCTCCGAGCGCGGTGCGCGACTTGAGCCTGATACCAAAATCGACCAGATGGAGCTGTTGCTCGAAGAGTGCGAAGCCACCGCAACCGAGGACGAGTTGTTGGCCGAGCAGGCCGCAGCGCAAGCAACCAACGTCAAAGCCTTCACCCGCACACGTTCAGGCCGCAAGCCCCTCCCTGAGCATCTGCCGCGCGAGCGTGTGGTGATGGCCGCACCTGCATCATGTGAGTGCTGCGGCTCTGAAAGACTAGTCAAGCTGGGCGAGGATGTCACCGAGACGCTTGAGGTGATCCCACGCTCATGGAAGGTCATCCAGACGGTGCGTGAGAAGTTTAGCTGCCGTGATTGCGAGAAGATCACCCAGCCGCCAGCACCATTCCACGTCAACCCGCGTGGCCTATTCGGCCCCAGCCTATTGGCGATGATCTTGTTCGAGAAGTTTGGCCAACATCAACCGCTTAACCGTCAGTGCGAACGCTATGCGCACGAAGGCGTGGAGATCAGCCTTTCCACCGTCGCCGATCAGGTTGGCGCATGTATGATGACCCTGATGCCACTTTATCGGTTGATTGAAGCCGAGGCACTAAAGGCGGAGCGGCTGCACGGTGATGATACCACCGTCCCCGTGCTCGCCAAGGGGAAGACCGACATCGGGCGCGTCTGGACGTATGTGCGCGATGATCGACCGTTTGGCGGCACATCACCGCCGGTTGCTCTTTTCTATTACTCCCGTGACCGGCGCGGCGAACACCCTCAGGCGCATTTGGCCAGCTATACCGGCATTCTTCAGGCCGATGCCTATGCGGGCTATAACGAGTTGTTCAAGCTGGGGCGAACGCCGGGGCCAATCACCCGCGCCCTATGTTGGTCACATTCACGACGCAAGCTGTTCGAACTCGCCGATATTGCCAGCCAAGCCAAGCGCCGAAAGCCTAATCAGATCAACATCTCACCGATGGCTGCTGAGGCTGTGAAGCGTATCGATGCTATCTTCGAGATCGAGCGTGCGATCAACGGCAAGCCCGCCAACGAGCGCCGCACCGTGCGCCAAGAACTCAGCGCCCCACTCGTCACCGCCCTCGAGGCCTGGATGCGCGAACAACGCGCCAAACTCTCACGCCATGATCCCGTCGCCAAAGCCCTAGAATATATGCTCAAAGACTGGCCCGCGTTCACCGGCTTCCTCGGTGATGGCCGTATCGATCTCACGAACAACGCCGCCGAGCGTTCTCTCAGAGGCATTGCCCTAGGACGTAAATCGTGGCTGTTTTGTGGCTCAGATCGTGGCGGTCAACGGGCTGCCTTCATGTACACCCTCATTGTCACCGCCAAAATGAACGGCGTCGATCCTCAGGCCTGGCTCGCCGACGTTCTCGCGCGCATCAACGGCATCCCCCAATCGCGCCTTCACGAACTGCTCCCTTGGAATTGGGCACAGCACGCTGAAAACGCCCCCAACGTGAAAGCCGCTTGAAGCACTGACGTCGTACCCGAAGCAAAACGGTAGTCAGAGTGGTTCACGCCGGATGCTTACGTCCTCTCAACACCCGTAACGCTTGAATTTAATCCCACCATCTCAACCTCCTCGCTCAAAACCAACAACCGGCCCCGGAATGCGGGGTGGGCGGCAACG
>JAYVZY010000288.1:0-3384 GCA_043782885.1 Sphingomonadales bacterium
TGAATATGTCCGTCGGGCACAAATTTACGCGGCTCGGGCTGGATGTGCATCTGGATGCCAACAACCTGCTCGACCGGATATATGAAATTCGCGATGGCACCGGTGTTGGCGTCGGCGCCCCCCAATACGGTGCGCGGCGCGGCGTGTTTTTGGGTATGACGAAGAGTTTTTGAGCGCGATGTAGCCGATTGAATAGCCCGTCATCCCAAATCAAGTTTGGGATGACGGGTGGCATCAGAAACTAGCCACAGGCATCGCCATCATGCTTTCTGCACCGCTTTCGATCTTCCGGCGCAGCGCACCGGCATCGGGCATGATCCGCTCGGCGTAGAAGCGCGCAGTCATGAGCTTGGCCTCATGGAACGCCGTGTCGCTATCGCCTGAAGCGAGCAGTGCCGAGGACGCGCGCGCCATTTTCAGCCACATCAGCCCCAGCGTAACGATCCCCATCAAATCCATATAGGCGTAGCTGCCCGCCCCCGCATTATTGGGATTGGTCATCGCGTTCTGCATCAGCCATTGTGTGGCGGCCTGAAGCTCACCATTGGCCTTCTCCAGCCGCGACGCGAGATCGCTCAGGCCCGGCACGGCCTTCGCTGCCGCAACTTCCTCGGCCACGATCTTGAAATAAGCCATGATCGCCCGCCCACCATTCATCGCGAGCTTCCGACCGACGAGATCGAGCGCCTGAACGCCATTCGTGCCCTCATAAATCATCGCGATCCGGGCATCACGCACATATTGCTCCATGCCCCATTCCGCGACATAGCCATGCCCGCCGAACACCTGCTGCATATCGGTGGCGACTTCATAGCCCATATCGGTCGTGCAGCCCTTAATAACCGGGGTGAGCAGCGAGATGAGGTCATCGGCGGCCTGCCGCTCTTCCTCGGTCGCCGCTTTGTGCGCCAAATCAACCTGTAACGCGCCCCACAAGCACAGCGCACGACTGCCCTCAATCTTCGCTTTCGCTTCCATCAACATGCGGCGCACATCGGGGTGAACGAACAGCGTATCGGCTTTCTGATCTAGGTCTTGCGGCCCCGTGAGCGCCCTGCCCTGCCGCCGATCCTTCGCATATTGCACCGCGTTCTGATACGCGACTTCGGCCACAGCGAGGCCCTGAAGCCCCACACCAAGGCGCGCGGCGTTCATCATAATAAACATGGCGGCGAGGCCCTTATTTTCATCACCGATCATGAAGCCGGTTGCACCGTCATAGTTCATCACGCAGGTGGCGCTGCCCTTCAGGCCCATTTTATGTTCAACCGAGCCGCACGAGACAGCGTTCTTCGCGCCCAGCGTGCCGTCAGCATTGACCATGAACTTCGGCACAATGAACAGCGAAATCCCCTTCACATTATCCGGCGCACCCGTTGTTTTTGCAAGCACGAGGTGGATGATGTTCTCGGTCAGGTCATGCTCGCCCGAGGAGATGAAAATCTTGGTGCCGGTAATGTTGTAACTGCCGTCGGCCTGCGGTTCCGCCTTCGTGCGGATAAGCCCGAGATCGGTGCCGCAATGTGGCTCGGTCAGGTTCATCGTGCCGCACCATTTGCCCGCCACCATGTTCGGCACGTAGGTGTTCTTCTGCTCCTCCGACCCCTTGACGAGAATCGACGAGACGGCCCCCATTGTCAGCCCCATATACAGCGCAAAGCCGAGGTTCGAGCTCTGAATATACTCCTCCAGCGCAAGTGAGAGAATGTGTGGCAATCCCTGCCCGCCGTATGCCTCCGGCCCCGCAAGCGATGTCCAGCCCGCCTCAACGAGTTGCGAATATGCAGCTTTGAAACCCGCTGGCGTCGTCACCGTGCCATCGGGGTGCCGGGTGCAGCCTTGTTGATCGCCAATTTGATTGAGCGGAAAAAGCACCTCGCCCACAAATTTTCCGCCCTCATTCAAAATCGCATCAACCGTGTCCGGTGTCGCATTCTCGAAGCCCGGCAGATTGGCATAGCGGTTCATTTCAACCACATGATCAAGCACATAACGGGTATCGCGAACTGGGGCGTGATATTGCGGCATAGTCGACTCCTAAATGGTGCGCATCATTTACATCGATGTCAGTTAATCGTCAAGCGTTACTGATGAGTGAGTTTCCTTCAATTCGACGGTAAAAACAACTGGTCGTTCCGGTGTGACATGTCGGGCCAGCGGGCAGACATTTGAGCCAGATCGTATCTTGATCGCAATCGATGCGTGCTTCAACAACGCTGAGGGTATTGCCTGATTCTTCGCCCTTCATCCAGAGCTTCTGGCGTGAGCGCGACCAGAAATGCGCGCGCTTTGTCGTGAGTGTAGCGGCGAGTGCTTCGGCATTCATATGGGCAACCATCAGCACGTCCCGCGTTTCTGCGTGTGTGATTATGGCCGTGATCAGGCCGTTCGCATCGTATTTTGGGGTGAGCGCGGTCGTGGTTTCAATGGTCATGCGAATGACGATAGGATGCTTTTTAGGTTAAGGAAATCACAAACGCCCCTGCAAAAACCCAAATAGATCATTACATTATCATGACAGCTTCGCTATAGGCTGCCCAGTCCTCGCTTTCGGAAGAGATTCGCCATGATCACAACGCACCCGTTTGATGATGACAAACTGCGTGAGGAATGCGGAATTTTCGGTGTTTGGGGTGCCGCTGATGCTGCACCATTGGTGGCACTCGGGCTGCACGCTCTTCAGCATCGTGGTCAGGAGGCCGCAGGCATCACCAGTTGGGATGGCGAGCACTTCCACACCCATCGTGCAATGGGGCAAGTCGCGGGCAATTTCGATAAAGATGAGACGATGCGCTTGCTCACGGGGAATGCGGCGTGCGGCCATGTGCGTTATGCCACCACCGGCGAAACCGCGCTGCGCAATGTGCAGCCGCTTTATGCCGATCTCGCCTCTGGCGGATTTGCGGTCGCGCACAATGGCAACATCTCTAACGCTGTGACCCTGAAACGCGAGTTGGTGCGGCGCGGCTCGATATTCCAATCCACATCAGATACCGAAACGATCATCCATCTTGTTGCCACCTCAACCTACCGCACTTTGCTGGATAAGTTCATCGATGCTTTGAAACAGGTTGAGGGCGCCTATTCGCTCATCTGTATGACACCAGAAGGGATGATCGCCTGCCGCGATCCGCTCGGAATCCGGCCACTGGTGATGGGCAAGCTTGGCGATTCGGTGATCTTCGCGTCTGAAACAGTGGCGCTGGACGTTGTCGGCGCAACTTATGAGCGCGCTGTGGAGCCTGGTGAGATTATCATCGTCAGCGGGCGCGGGTTACGCTCGTTGAAGCCGTTTGCCCCCACCCACGCGCGGCCCTGTATCTTTGAGCATGTTTATTTTTCTCGCCCTGATTCGATCGTCGATGGCTCGTCAGTCTATTCAGT
>JAYVZY010000289.1:0-2292 GCA_043782885.1 Sphingomonadales bacterium
GGCATCCTTATTCGCAAGAATTCCGCAGATGATGTGGAGCGGCTGGCCATCGTTGAAATGGTGCGCGATCAGTTCGGCCCCCGCTGGATTGTGGCAACCGTCGAGCCAGACCTCGTGTCCCGCGTGCACCAACGGCCCGGGTGAGAGAAGTTGGAGGCGTGCAGCCCAGCGGGTGTTCCGAATGCCGGCAGACATCGCCTCGTCACGCACCGTAAGACTTGATTGCGCCTGAAGCATCGCAACAGCGAGTGCGGCATTCTCACGCTGATGCACTCCCGGCAGCGCTGGGTGCGCCGAGAGAGCTGGCGTCCAATCCGCGCCGCGCACCCTCAGCATCGCTCCCGCTTGCGCAGCCACTTCAGCAATCCGAGCGGCCTGCGCCGACGGGTAGGCCTGAGTCAGCAACGGCACCCCGGCCTTCGCTATCCCGGCCTTCTCTCCGGCAATCGTGACCGCGTCGTCACCCAGGAACGCTTGGTGATCTACCCCCAATTGCGCGATCCCGCACACAAGCGGGTAGGTGATCACATTCGTCGCATCAAGCCGCCCACCCAAACCCACCTCAATGATGCACGCATCGGCGGGCGTACGGGCAAAGGCGAGGAACGCAGCGGCGGTGGTCGCCTCGAAGAAGCTCGGCGCAAGCCCGCCCGCCTCTGCCGCATCCAGCACCTCACGCAACAAAGGAGCGAGTGCCTCATCACGGATCAACGTCCCCGCAAGCCTGATCCGCTCGTTGAACCGCACCAGATGCGGGCTGGTGTAGACGTGCACCACATGCCCCGCCGCCTCCAGCATAAATCGCAGAAAAGCGCAGGTTGATCCCTTGCCGTTGGTGCCCGCAACATGAAACACAGGCGGAAGCGACAAATGCGGGTTGCCAAGGCGCGCCAAAAGGTCCGTGATCCGTTCCAACCCCAAAATATCCCGCCCCGGAGAGAGCTGGGCAAACCGATCCAGCTGTGCCTGGACGGCGGGATTATCAGAGCGGGCATGATCGGCCATGCGGCCCTATAGCGCGCTGCGCCCATTTAGGAATGGCTGAATGCTGGTGATCGCTAAATTTAGTATGTCTCGGTAGGCGCGTTGGTTGGTTGTGAAATTTCGCCCGTTTACGCCTTAGCAATCAAATTGATTTATCTTGCACCAGTGCTCGGTTTCCGGCGCACGAACATTTTTAGCCCACAGCAGCTTCGACTGCTCGTAAAAATTAGGTTTAGTCGGTCGATGGCACGGGTCAATATTCTCAACTTTTTCCCAAATATGACTGGAAACAAAGCTGTTGAGATAAGCGATGGCGTGTTTGAAGAAGCCGCGCTGTTCAAGAATTTTGAAAATTCTGGGCGAGGTTGGTTCTGGGCGACGGACGAACAGGGCCGCCTCACCTACGTATCGAACAGCATCTCGGACCAATTCGGCCATGAGCCTAACGCCCTGCTCGGCCAGCCGTTGATCGATCTTTTTGCGCCGACGGGGCATGACTCCACCTCACGCGAACGGCTACCCTTCATTGTCAACACCCAGTCGAATTTCGACAAGATCACGTTGCGGTCCGCTGGCGTGGGCGTTCCGCGCTGGTGGGAGCTTTCGGGCCAAGCGCGTTATGACGCTGCGCAAAAATTCAGTGGCTATCTCGGCTTTGGGATCGACGTTACTGAGCAACGTCGCTTCTCACTGTCCGCCTCACAGCTGGCAATGTACGACACGCTGACAGGCTTACCGAACCGCCTCAGCATGACAAAGGCGCTCGAAAAACATACCTTGGGGCTCGACAGGCCGGGACGCTGTTGTGCGGTCATGCTGCTTGATTTGGATCGGTTCAAAGCGGTTAATGATTCGCTTGGGCATCCGGCAGGTGATGAGCTTCTCAAGCAGGTCGCCGAACGATTGTTGATCATCATCAATGACAAAGAGCGCGTCTTTCGGCTTGGCGGCGACGAGTTTCAGATCATTTTCCCGAATAATAATGATCGGGCAGCGCTCGGCGACATCGCGCACAGCATCATTTACAGCCTGTCTCAACCGTATTCCATTGATGGTAACCGCTGCGACATCGGCGCCTCAATAGGGCTGGCGATCGGGCCGGACGATGGGTCGTCGGGCGACGATTTAATGCGGAACGTTGATTTGGCACTTTATGCGGCGAAGGACAGCGGGCGGGGCTGCTATCGCTTTTTTTCCAGTGCCCTGCTGCAAGTTGCCGAAGATCGGCGTAATCTAGAGGAAGACCTGCGGCATGCGCTGTCGACGGGGAAGCTAGACCTGTTCTACCAACCCATCGTGAGCAGCAAG
>JAYVZY010000290.1:0-1540 GCA_043782885.1 Sphingomonadales bacterium
CCGTTTGGCGGCGAAGGCCTATCTGGCACCGGCCCGAAGGCAGGCGGGCCGCACGCGTTGCTGCGCTATGCCACTGAACGAGCGGTTTCAATCAATATAACGGCGCAGGGAGGCGATCCAGCGCTTCTCAACTTATAGTCCGGACGACACTGCCCGCTTGCCTCAATTCCCAAAACATTTCTTTGGTCTCCCAAACGAGTCTATCGCCTCGCGAATGCGCTAATGGTGCTCGCTCACCAGCGTCACCGGCCCCATCAGACCAGAGCGACATAGCGGCGCATTGGCGTTTTATGTTTGGAGCGTAGTGAACGTAATAGGTTTCGCCGCCGGCTGCGCATCGCCGATCAGGCGATTGACCCGGAGGTTCCACAATGGGTTTTCCGAAAATCATTGTCGTGATGCGGCATGCCGAAAAGCCTGATGATCCCAGCGATGCTAATCTATCTCGTGCTGGGCCTGAGCGGGACGACGGCGTATTCAACGTGGTGACCACGTTGGAAGCTAAAGCAAAGGGCGCACTGAAGGTATCAGAAATAGCTGAACCGTTTTAACCACCCCATTCAGCAACAAGCGGCGTTCAGAACAGCCCCAATATATTTCGCTGTAGGGTCAGTCACAAGATATAATGCTGCCAAGTGCGCGCTTATACCGCTGCCCATTCTCAACATAATGCCCGACGCCGGTTTGGTTGGCGGCGCGTTCTTCGAGAGAGAGATCACGGAGGAAGCGCGCAGGGCGTCCGGCCCAGAGCTGACCTTCGGGGATCCTTTTGCCCGGCGTGAGCAGCGCGCCCGCCGCCAGCATCCCGTCTGATTTGATCACGCAGCCGTTCATCACCACGGCCCCCAAGCCCACAAAGCCGCGATCTTCGATGGTGCAGCCGTGCAGCATCACCATATGCCCGACCAACACATCGTCGCCGATGATTGTTGGATAGCCGCCGCTGCCGTCAAAATCGGCATCACAATGGATAACGGTGCCATCTTGAATGTTGGTGCGCGCGCCAATCCGGATGCGATTCACATCGCCACGGATCACGCAATTGAACCAGACGCTGGCCCGCTCACCAATCTCAACATCGCCGATGATCTGGCAGCCGGGGGCGACGAAGGCGGTGTCGTGCACCTTCGGCACCTTGCCCTCATAGTCGATGAGGTTGTAGCCGCTCATGACTTAACGTTCGATGCAGACCGCAATCCCCATACCGCCGCCAATGCACAGCGTGGCGAGGCCTTTTTTGGCATCACGGCGTGCCATTTCATGCAGCAAGGTCGTGAGCACGCGCGCACCAGATGCACCGATGGGGTGGCCGATGGCGATGGCCCCGCCGTTCACGTTGAGCTTGGCGTCATCGAATTCAAGCGCGCGGCCGACCGCGATGGCCTGCGCGGCGAACGCCTCATTCGCCTCGATCAGATCAAGGTCAGCTGCCGTCCAACCGGCCTTTTTCAGCGCAGCTTGAATGGCGGGCACGGGGCCAATGCCAAACATGACGGGATCAACCCCAGCAATCGCCCAGCTCGCGATCCGCCCCATGATG
>JAYVZY010000291.1:0-2403 GCA_043782885.1 Sphingomonadales bacterium
TGGTGAAGATAAACGCCAATATCGGCAACTCGGCGGTAACCTCCTCCATCGAAGAAGAGGTCGAGAAAATGACATGGGCGACACTGTGGGGCGCCGATACGGTCATGGACCTCTCGACCGGAAAGAATATCCATGAGACCCGCGAGTGGATTATCCGCAACTCTCCCGTACCTATCGGCACCGTGCCGATCTATCAGGCGCTGGAAAAGGTGGGCGGCGTGGCCGAGGAGCTCACCTATGAAATCTTCCGCGACACGCTGATCGAGCAGGCCGAACAGGGCGTCGATTACTTCACCATCCACGCGGGCGTGCGGCTGCCTTACGTGCCGCTCGCCGCCAAGCGCGTGACCGGCATCGTCTCGCGCGGTGGCAGCATCATGGCGAAATGGTGCCTCAGCCACCACAAAGAGAGCTTCCTCTTCGAGAACTTTGAGGACATTTGCGATATCATGAAGGCCTATGACATCGCCTTCTCGCTCGGTGATGGCCTGCGCCCCGGCTCGATCGCCGATGCCAACGACGAAGCGCAATTCGCCGAATTGCACACGCTGGGCGAGCTGACAAAAATCGCATGGAAACACGACATCCAAACGATGATCGAAGGCCCCGGCCATGTGCCGATGCACAAGATCAAGGTGAATATGGAAAAGCAGCTTGAGGCGTGCGGCGAAGCGCCGTTCTACACATTGGGGCCGCTCACGACCGACATTGCGCCGGGCTATGATCATATCACGAGCGGCATTGGTGCGGCGATGATCGGCTGGTTCGGCTGCGCGATGCTCTGCTACGTCACGCCCAAGGAGCATCTCGGTCTGCCCGACCGCGATGATGTGAAGGTTGGCGTCGTCACCTATAAGCTCGCGGCGCACGCGGCGGACTTGGCGAAAGGGCATCCGGCCGCACAGGTGCGTGACAATGCACTGAGCAAGGCGCGCTTCGAATTCCGCTGGCGCGACCAGTTCAACCTCAGCCTCGATCCCGATACGGCGGAGGAATTCCACGACCAAACCCTCCCCGCCGAGGGCGCCAAGACCGCGCATTTCTGCTCAATGTGCGGGCCAAAATTCTGCTCGATGAAGATCAGCCAAGAAGTGCGCGAATTCGCCGCGAACAACCCGAATGGGGTGCTGGGCGGGGGTGCGCTGAGTGAGGCTGAAGCCGAAGCCGGCATGGCGAAGATGAGCGAGACGTTCAAGGAGAGTGGCGGGGAGGTTTATGTGGCGGCTGAATAGTGGACTCGTTCTGTAAACACTTCATCCTGTTTGGCATTGACCGTGGACTCGCAAGGCTTAAATACGAATATACGAAAGGAGGCTATTATGAGTGAGCAATTGCAAAAACTGATCGACGCCTCTCGCGGACTGCAGATGAGTGCTGCAGAAAAGGAGCAGCAGCGACGTAGTTTTGCGTATGGGAATGCCCATATCGAAAATACGCGCGTTACTAAAGAAATGGTAGCGGCGGCAGCTGAAAAGATTGATAAAGCGCGTTGAGATGAGTGACGGAGAACGCCACAGCATAGCGGCACATCCGTCACTCATAACTGATCCCATATTGGAAGCGCAACGCGAGTCTGAAAATGCGATTGCTCAGTTTGATCGCGTTCTGGACTTAATTGACGAAGTCGTACGCGATGCCAGACCGTTTCGGCTGCGACCTTCGAAGATACTGGATTTGCATCGGATCGCGCTTGAGGGCCTGTCAGCTTATGCAGGTAATTTCTGACCGGACGAGGTCAAAATCGGACAGAGCAACCACACGCCGCCAGGAGCACACCTCGTAGCAGGGTTAATCGAGGAAATGTGCGATTTAGTGAACGATAATTTTGAAACAGCACAAGCTTTGCATTTATGCGCTTATGTGATGTGGCGGTTAAATTGGATACATCCGTTTACGGATGGCAACGGTCGGACTTCGCGTGCACTTGCATATTTCGTACTCTGTGCCAAAATTGGCTACCGCTTGCCGGGTCATGAGACGCTGCCAGAACAAATCGCTGCCGACAAAACGCCATATTATGCAGCGCTGGAAGAAGCGGACGGTCATTGGGAATCTGAAAAACTTGATTTGAAGGCGTTGGAAGCTTTACTTGATAAATGTCTGGCGACGCAGCTTGTTTCAGCATATGAAGATGCTAAAAATCCTGATCCTAGGCCTTCAAATGATAGGAAACTGCACTAACCCCCCACCAAGAATACCAACCCCCACCACCGCCAGCACTTGGCTCTCTCCCGTCCCGCGCACGCGTCATCCCAAACTTGATTTGGGGTCCAGCTGATAGCGGACGCGGCAGCGTCCTTTGCTGTGCGACACATGCCTTGCGGCACACGCGCTGGCGCCCTTACGGCATACGCGAAGATGAGCGAGACGTTCAAGGAAAGCGGCGGCGAGGTTTACGTGCCT
>JAYVZY010000292.1:0-2005 GCA_043782885.1 Sphingomonadales bacterium
CGCAACCTCGACAGCGTATTCTGGCGCGCAACACTCGCCAATCCCGAACAACGCTGTCTTGTGCCCGCAACCTCATTCTCAGAATGGGAAGGGGAGAAGGGCAGCAAAGTGCAGCGCTGGTTCTCGATCCCGTCGCGGCCCATTTTCGCGTTCGCAGGCATCTGGCGACCCACCGACGAAGGCAACGTGTTCGCATTCCTGACCTGTGAGCCCAATCCACTGGTTGGTGAGCTGGCTCGGGAAATTTGGACAATGGGTTAAGTGGATTGCTTTTTTGAGATCGGCCAATGGTGGTCGATGATAAGGAGCACTTATGACGAAACGCACACGCCGGAATCACAGTCCGGCCTTGAAGGCCAAGGTGGCATTGGCTGCCGTGAAGGGTGAGAAGACTCTGGCTGAGTTGGCGCAGCAATATGAGGTACACGCGACGCAGATCAGTCAGTGGCGTGCGCAGCTTTTGGCCAGCGCAGTTGATATATTCGATACTGCTCCGCGCACAGCCGAACCCGAGATTGACGTGAAGACGTTGCATGCGAAGATCGGAGAGTTGACGCTCACCAATGATTTTTTGTCACATGCGCTCGACAAGGCCGGTCTGTTGCCGAGCGCAAAACGATGATCGATACCACGCACGGGCTGCCGATTACGCGGCAGGCGCAGGCATTGGGGATCAGCCGGGGCAGCGTGTATTACCTACCTCGGCTTGTTCCCGATGGTGATCTTGCAATCATGCGGCGGATCGACGAGCTGCATCTCAATTACCCATTTGCGGGCAGCCGTATGCTACGTGCGTTACTTGGCAATGAGGGCATCAAGATCGGGCGGCTCCACGTGCGCACGCTGATGCGGCGCATGGGAATAGAGGCACTTTACCGTCGCCCGAATACGTCAAAGCGCGGTGCAGGGCACAAGATTTACCCTTATTTGCTGCGCAAGCTGGCAATCGTGCGGCCCAACCAGGTATGGGCGACTGACATCACCTATATCCCGATGGCGCGGGGGTTTGTTTATCTCATCGCCATCGTTGACTGGTTCAGCAGGCGCGTGCTGAGTTGGCGCGTATCGATCACACTCGATGCTGATTTTTGCGTGGAAGCTTTAGAGGAAGCGTTGACGCGCTTCGGGAAGCCCGACATCTTCAACACCGATCAGGGCAGCCAGTTCAGCAGCACCGACTTCACCAGCGTGCTCATCCGTGAGGAAATCGCGATCAGCATGGACGGCAAAGGCGCGTGGCGCGATAATGTGTTCGTGGAGCGCCTTTGGCGCTCGGTCAAATATGAGGAGGTCTATCTCCATGCCTACGTATCGGTCAGCGAGGCACGGATGCGGATCGGAAACTACCTCAACTTCTACAATGCCGTTCGCCCGCATTCGAGCCTTGGCTATCGCAGCCCCGATGCGCTATACTTCAACCAGTCGCTTCTCGCAGCGGCATGACAACCACCGGCAATCCACTTAAGGAACCCGCGAGGCTGTTCAAACAAACCGAGCAAACAAACCGAGCCACCTCTCTCCCCAATATGTTTGCGCTATCTTTTTCCAAGCGCCCTTTCGCTAGATTCACGTTCAACACCCCGCCATTGTCCATGAGTGAGCGAAAGTTGATGGGTTTCTCGGGTGGAGGTGCCCACTTGGGTAATACCACGCTGTGAAAGAGCGTCCGCGCCTTTCAGCACGATATTCTTGTCGCGGAGTAATTCGCTAATATGCAATGGGCCGGGGCCGGATTTCATCACCTGCATTTTAACATAGGGAAGCGATGTAAGCGCGGTTATCCCCTGTGTGCTTATAAGGGATTGGCGTGGGCTAAACAGGCTTGCGCACCTGCCGTGTGGGTATCATGTTGGTCTTATGTTGCGGACGAACCTTAAGGAGGCACTGAGTCCTGTGTCCGTGCCACCCTTTGCCGGGGTGTTTTCGCCAATAGGGCGCTGGCAGTCTGGGGGACGTGCACTGTCGCGTCGGGATCGGATCATTATCGGGCTAATGGTGGCGCTGT
>JAYVZY010000293.1:0-15241 GCA_043782885.1 Sphingomonadales bacterium
GGTGTGGATGGGCGATCCGGCAAAAGCTGATGAATCACTGATCCCGCAAGCGGTCGGCCTGTCTGACCCAAATTGGTTGCTTGGCTATGGCCAGATGGATTATGCCGCCGAGGCGAGGCTAATCTGTGACAATCTTTGTGATTTCTCGCACCTCTCATATGTTCATGCTAACAGCTTCGGCGCTACAGAAGATTGGGCCAAATCCCGCCCCAATGTGATTCCGTTGGAACGCGGCGTGCGGTTTGAGCGCTGGATGATCAGTCAACCGCGCATGACTGGACGAGGCGAAGGTAAAGCAGATGTATGGCAATGGTACGAATTTATGGTGCCTGGCGTGTTGTTGATGTCCAGTGTCACCCTCCCTGAAGGTAGTGCGGCGAAATGCAATTACAAAGCACCGGCGGCTGATCGCGCGTTGGAGGGCGAGGGCATTACTTTCACTTCACAAGCCGTGACCCCACTCACAGACAAGACCGCGCGTTATTTCTTTTCGTGGGGCCCGCGCAAGGATCAAGGCGACGAGAAGCTGCGTGACGTGCTGATGGGTGTCGCCGACATGGCTTTCACTGAAGATCGATTGATGATCGAAGCGCAGCAGCGCGTGATCGATCATGATCCCAAACGCACGATCATGCCGACCAGCGCCGACAAAGGTGTAACGTTGTTCAACCGCCTCGTGGAAAAAATGGCAAAGGAGGACACTGCATGAATCGCGTAGACTGAATTCGCGATGCAGCAGCCCGACGAGCCCCCCCCTCACGTCACCGCGTAATAGCGCACCAGATTGCCGTCGGGTTTGCGTTCGCCGATGCCGATGAAGACGTGGCGGGTGAGCCAATCATGCTTGCCTTTGGGGGTCTCGAAGGTCGGTTGTGCGCGGAGGTAATAGTCTTCGTGCGGGACGGGTGCGCCGCCCTCGAATGCCCAGGCGCGCAGCTTGGCCATTGTGTCGGGGTGGCGGCCCCAGAGGAAGCCCTTGTTCTGCATATAGATGATGGTGCCGTCATCCACCTCCAGCAGATAGCGGGCATCGAAGCAGGCCGTGTCGTCATCGCGGAAATGGGCATAATCGCCGCCGCTGTTGGGCACGGCGCGACCCTTAAGACGCGGCCCTTCAAAATGCCCTTCATCGACGAGCACCGCCGAGCGGAAGCCGCCCGTGTGCACCTGTGGGATCGCGAAAACGCGGGTGAACATCAGGCGGCACTCGAACGCGAATTCGAGGTGGGGGGTGGTGAGTGTGGAATAGGTCATGCAGCATCCTTCGTGAAATAGGCCACCGCGCGAAACTCCATACTTTTGCGCTCGTTCGCGTCCGGCCTGCTGGTATCATGAAAGGCGGTATGTGGCGCGCGCCAAGCGCGGCTGTGGTCTGAGTCGTGAAACTTGATGAAAATCACTTCATCGGCAGTCATGTCAGGGAAATACCACCATTTATGGTCGGGCGAGTGGCGGAAAATGGTGGCGGCGACCATGTCCTCTTCGCCCTGAATCGGCGCGAACAGCGCATCGCCCGTGGGGATGGCGTCCACATCCACCTTGGTGTTGCGCGTGCCCTCATCATCGCGCACGCTCCCGCCTTCACAAAGGGCTAGCGGCATATCCTGTGGCGGTGGCGAGAGCGGACGCCAGAGCGAGAAGCAGATGAAGCGGCTGAACCCAGCGCCATCGGGCCGCTTGGCTCGATACAGCCGCTCCGCCACCATCTGCGCGGTCTTGGTGGTGAAATCGACATGCGCCTCGGCGGCGGGCGGCTGTACTGACGCGCCGGTGAGGCCCGAAGAGCGCATTTGGCCACTCATCGGTATCGCAAAGTCGGCGCCGCAGAGCCGTTTCGCCACCTCCACCACTTCGGCGGCATATGCGCTGTCCGGACCGTAATTGGCCCCCCAATCGGTGACTGCGGAGTGGTGAGTGGCCAGCGTGAAGCCGTGCTCATCCAGCGTGAACGGCCCCGCCAGTCGGGCGTTGCGAATGGTGACGTCGTAAGGCGCGTAAACGCCGGTGTTATATTCCTCTCCCGGTGCCCAAAAGCGGCGGTTGATCCGCGATGTGGGAAGGAGATAATCGATCTGGGTGGCAACGTGCGTAGGGGCGGTGCTGGTCATGATGTCCTCAATAATTCGAGAGAATTGCGAGGCTCGGCGCATCTAAAGGAAGCCCGCGCGTTTTTTTCTCTAGCTCATCCGCCCGCGTTTTGGCTTGGGCGTCGATCAGATAGGCGTGGATCGCATTGGCGTCACTCTCCGACAAAGCATCGTCCCAGCGCGGCATTCCGTTGGGCACGAGCAGCCCTTCGCGCACAATCTGGTTGAACGCGGCGTGCGTGCCAGCGTTCATCCTCCGCAAATCGGGCGTGATCGAGCGGTGTTGGTTGCTATGACACAGCGCGCATCCGGTGCTGAAAAAGAGGCCCTTGCCCTTGTTGATGGTCTCCGCCGTCACACCCGGCACCTGAGGAGGCGGCGCCTCAGCCACCTCCAAAGACGGAAGCAATGTCGGCATGTTCACCGAACCACCACCGAGTTTGAACACCAGCAATCGACCTTGGTTCCCGCGTGCGTAGGCTGCTGAATAGCGCGGCACATAGGGATACCCGCCGCCACCCCAAGCTGCCATCACCGCCACATATTGCACGCCCGCAACGCGGTAGGTCATCGGCGCAGCGAGGATGGAGGTGCCGCAGTCGATGGATTTGAGCAGCTTGCCATCGGCTTTCGCATATACGTTGAAATGGCCATCGATGCTGCCCTGAAAGACCAGCCCGCCGGACGTCGTGAGCGTGCCACCCCGATCCTGCCAGCCCTTCATCGGCACCGCCCATTTGGTCGCGCCGGTCAGCGGATCAATCGCGCGCAGTTCGGACGAATAGGGTTTGCGCTTTACTTCGGCATAAGCGGGCAGCGCCTTGACCGCCTCGGCAATGGCTGGCGGCAACGTCGGCAACGCGGCCTCGATATCGGGCGAGAAGATCAACGCGGCACCGGTGTTCAGCCCCTTCGGTTGATATGTTTTTGCACCCGGTGGCACGAACATCAGGTTCGCCATATCCTGCACGGCGGCGTAATACAGGCCGGATGCTGGATCATAACTGGCTGGGTGCCAGTTGCGTGCGCCCGGCGTGGCGGGAAAGATGATCTTAGGGCCATGCGCATATTCAGCGGCGTCACGATCAAGCTCCGGGAGGCCCGTTTTCAAGTCAACGCGCTTCGCCCAGTTCACCCGCACCAGTTTGTTGGCGCGAAGCAGTGTGCCGTCGTGCCGATCAAGAATATACATAAAGCCATTCTTGGGCGCGTGCAGCACCACCGCACGGACGCGCCCATCCACTTGCACATGCGTCAGGATCATTGGCGCGGTGGCGTCATAGTCCCATTGCTCGGACGGCGATTCCTGATAATGCCATTTCAACCGGCCCGTTTTCGCATCCAGCGCAACGATTGACGAAACATACAGGTTGTTGCCGCCAGCGGGTGAGCGGATTTCCAGCGAATAAGGCTCGCCATTGCCGGTGCCGACCAGCACCAGCCCCGTCTCCGCGTCATAATTGATCGCATCCCAAGGCGATCCCCCAGCCCCTGAATCCCAGCGGCTGTTCGGGTCCCATGTCTTGACGGCTCTCTCTAATTCAGGATTATCTTGTGGCCCCAGCCTAGGGTCACGTGGCACGATATGGAACCGCCACTTGAGCTTGCCCGTGCCGATGGCGTAGGCCGAAACATAACCGCGCGCGTCATAATCGGAGCCGGCATTGCCGACCACGACGACATCACCGGCCACTTCCGGCGCACCAGTGGAATTCGTGCCGCGTGCATGATCCTCAATCGCATCAACCTTCCACACGACCCGGCCTGTGCGTGCATCAAGCGCATAAAGCACGCCGTCCAGCGCGCTCACAAACACACGTCCCTGCGCTACCGCCACGCCACGATTAGCCATGTCGCAGCACACACTGCGATTGATTTGCATGTCTACCGGCGGATCAAATTCCCACAGCTTGCGTCCCGTGGCGGCGTTGAACGCGTATGCGCGGCCTGCGACGCCCGAAGTGTACATCACCCCATTGATCACAATCGGCGTCGCTTCGAGCACGCGGTTGGTGCCGAGTTCGGCCTGCCACGCAAGACCGAGTTGCGCCACATTGGCGGGCGTTATGTCCGCGAGCAGAGAGTGATGCGATTTGCCCGCATCATTGCCGGTCGTGGCCCAATTGTCTGACGTGCGCGGTGCGGGAGCGGCACCTAACGCTAATGCTGCAACGACAGCAACGAAGCGCCTCATTTCCCATCCCAAGGGCTTGGCATCCAATAGGGCACGGTGATGAAATTCGTCTCAATCTGCCAGATCATCCCATCCTCAATCTTGAACAATTCAGCGAGATAGAAGCTGTGCGGCCGTCGCACGGGTGAATGAACGGTGCGGCCATCGGTGAGTTGATAGCTGTCGAGCTTGCCCGAATGATCGATAAAGCCGAAGGCCAGCACCAGCCCACGCTCTTCATCGACCAGCGGAAAGCGCCGCCCGCGCAACCGATCATCGTAGCGATAATTACCCATTTTGAACTGCGCTTCACAGCCCAATGCGGAGACCGGCACGATCTTGGCGAACTCAGGGTTATGGGTGGTCTGCACCCCATTCTCCACGCGGTTGGCATCGGGGTGAAACTTGGTGTGAAGCGTGCCATCATTGAGTTGCAACGTTGAGAAATAGCCATCTGCCAGGGCGATCATCTCATCGCGCGTATTCGGCTTGGTCACGTTCGCGTTGAGGATGGGCTTGTCCCAATAGCGCGGATTCTCGAACTTGATGCCGCTATCCGATTGTCGCACGACAATGGTTTCCACGTCAGCCACGCGCCCCACCGCATTCACTTTAAGCCGGACGGTGAAGCCCGATTCCTCGATCGCCTCACGCACCGTTCCAAAATAGCCGACCTCGCCGGTTTTGATGTCGGCGAAGCGAAGTTGATAGGGGCCCAGCGACTCAATCGTTCCCCAAAGCCCCTCACCCGTCGGGATCATGACGTTATTCTCAGAGTTGCGCACATCCGCCGCCCATTCCACCCGTGCTGGGTTCTTCGCAGCCAGTGCC
The DNA here is from genome assembly GCA_043782885.1 of Sphingomonadales bacterium. Taxonomy (GTDB): domain Bacteria; phylum Pseudomonadota; class Alphaproteobacteria; order Sphingomonadales; family Sphingomonadaceae; genus JAGWQR01. The sequence continues at coordinate 5,092 of JAYVZY010000293.1, forward strand.
GCCAGATAGTGATCGAGCACGGCGTATAATGTGGTGCGGTTCATGGTTTCGGACATCCTGCTCTCTTTGCGCTTTGACTCGTTGCCCAAATGGTTGCACATACTAACAAATGATACAATAGCTAAGGAGCGGATTATGGCAAGCACGGCCGAAGAACAGGCGAATCATGATCATGTGATCGCCATGTACCACAATGTGCTGATGCCGCTCGATTCGTCACGAGTAGATGATTTTATCCGACCGGACTATATTCAGCATTCCATGCTCGCGGAACCGGGCGTTCAGTCGCTCAAGGACTGGCTCGATGCGCGAAAACTCGATTCGCCTGATGCTGTGCAGACCATTCACCGCAGCTTTGCCGATGGCGATCACGTCATCGTTCATGTCCATGTCTCGCGTTGGAAGGGTGATCCGGGTTTTGCGGTGGTAGACATTTTCCGGTTGGAGGGCGGGATGATCCGCGAGCATTGGGATGTGCTGCAAGAAGTGCCTGAAAAGCCGATCAATCCCAACGGAATGTTTTGATGCGCTTCGAGGGCAAATGTGTCGTCATCCTTGGTGGCAATGCCGGCATTGGGCTGGCGGCCGCGCGGCTCTTCTACGCCGACGGAGCAAAGCTCGCGCTGACGGGGCGCAATGTCGAAACGCTTGCGGCTGCGGCGCGCGAAACAGAAGCGCTCGGCATTCGTAGCGATATGGGAGTGGTGGCCGAGAGCGAAGCGGCACTGGCTGAAATCGTCGAGGCGTTCGGCGGGATTGATGTGCTGTTTGTTAACGCGGGTATCGGCGGATTCGCACCGGTAACTGAGGTGACGGAAGATTTTTGGGATGGCATTCACGATGTCAATTTGCGCGGTGCTTTTTTTGCGATCCAAAAGGCGTTGCCCTTGATGCGCGACGGCGGGAGCATCGTGATCACCGGCTCCATCGGATCGGTGACCGCTGTGCCCGGCAATGTCGTTTACGCCGCTGCCAAGGCCGGGTTGCGCGCAATGGCGCGGATCATTGGCAAAGAGCTGCTTCCACGCCGCATCCGTGTTAATATGGTCAGCCCCGGCCCCACGGACACCGAAATCTTCAAGCGTGATGCATCCGCACAGGAGATCGAAGGCTTACAGACGATGTTGGCTGGAGTCGTGCCCATTGGCCGCATGGGGACATCGGAAGAGATCGCCCGCGCCGCGCTGTTCCTCGCATCCGACGAAGCGAGCTTCATCAACGGGGTCGATCTCTATGTTGATGGCGGGTGCGTGGAACTGTTATAGCGCGGGCATGGCATCCAGCAACATCGTTTTTACTTCCAGATAAGCGGCCAGCCCTTCCACGCCGCCTTCACGGCCCAGGCCAGATTGTTTGAACCCGCCGTAAGGAAGCCCGAAATCCATCCGCAAGCCATTTTGACCCACGGCGCCGCTGCGGATGCGCCGCGCAATGCGGTAGGCGGCTTGGGCATCATTGGTGAGCACCGACCCGTTGAGACCGAAAGGTGAGGCATTGGCGATACGGATAGCGTCGTCCTCATCCTCGCACGGGATCAGGCAGAGCACGGGACCAAAAATCTCTTCCTGCGCGATGCGGCTGTCGTTTTGCACGTTGGCAAAAAGAGTCGGTTCGATGAAATAGCCGGCTTGCAGATGTGCGGGCCGCTTGCCACCGTAGACGAGGGTAGCGGTGCGCTTACCCTCCTCAATGTACATTTCCACCCGTTCCAACTGACGTTTCATCGCGAGTGGGCCAAGCTGGGTGGCGGGATCATCTGAAACGCCGATCGTGATCTTGGCCATTTCCGCTGCAATCGCCGCCGCCAGTTCGTCATGGCGGTGGCGCGGGACGATAACGCGACTGAGCATCGCGCAGACCTGTCCGCTCATCATACATATCGTGCCCGCGAGCATTTGCGCTGCGACCTCAATCGAGAAATCATCGAGAAGGATGGCAGCGGACTTACCGCCTAGTTCCAATGTGCAGCGCGCAATGCGCTCGCCACACACAGAGGCAATACGCTTGCCCGCGACGGTTGATCCGGTAAAGCTAACCTTGTCTACATCGCGGTTGCACACGAGATGATCGCTCGCAGTTCTGTGCCCGCACACAAGGTTGACGACACCCGCTGGCAAGCCTGCCGCCTCCGCTGCCTCGGCTATGATATACGCCTCCAATGGCGTTTCAGGTGACGGTTTCATGATGATGGTGCAGCCCGCTGCCAGCGCATAACCCACCTTATTGAGCATGATGCCATATGGCCCATTCCAGGGTGCGATGGCCGCCACCACACCGACGGGCTCATGCGCCACCAATCCCACTGCCGCTCCGGTGCTGGGACGATGTTCAATAAAAATGAAGGTCTCTGCGATGCCGATGATGCTCTCTAGCCCCAATGTCGATCCCATCACCATATGCGGCGCAAAGCTGTCGAGGCCACCCATCTGTAGCGTCCACGCCCGCGCGAGATCATCGGTGCGGGTGTGCAGGTGCGCGGCCATTTTCTTGAGCAGCGCTAAACGTTCGCCAGGTGTTGTGCGCCCCCAGGGGCCATCGTCGAACGCCGCGCGTGCCGCCGCGACGGCGGCATCCATATCGGCTTCATCGGCTTCCGCCACCGCGCCAATCACGGCCTCGCTGTTCGGCGAGATAAGCTCAATCATCCGCCCCGAATGCGCCGCTATCCACTTACCGTTGATATAAATGTTATCGGGGTGGCCAATGTTTACACCTACTGGGGTGGTCATGTTAAGTCTCCCAATCTGATCATATGTCCCGCCGCTGCGGCGCGATTAGCCTTGCGGCGCAGGCGTTCGATTTGTGCGCGGCCTGCGGGGATCGGTTCATTTGGCAAAGCGGCTAATGTGTCGCGATAAATTTGCTCGATGTCCTCCGCGTGGTCGGGATGCGAGAGGATCAAGCCCGCGTTTGCGGTCATCCCAGCGAGAATTTTCGCGCCCACCTCTTCCGGGTCCATACCCTGATCAAATCCGGTGCCAAATTGCGCCAACTCAGCGTGGTCGGGCGGCGCAAAGCCGGATTCCGCATAACTGCCAGGTCGCTTGAGCGCTGAGTCCCAGGCATTCGTCTTGGTCAGGCCGGGACACATAAGTGACACGCCGATCCCGTGCGGCGCGAGGTTGTAGCGCAAACACTCGGTAAGCCCGCGCACTGCAAATTTGCTCGCTGTATAAATGCCGGCCTGCGGTCCAGCACAGAAAGCAGCCATGCTCGCGACGTTCACGATGTGCCGCCTGCGCCCACCCGCCGCTTTTATGCGGGGAATGCAACTCACCAAACTATTGACAACGTCACCGAAATTGACGCCCATGATCCAGTCATAATCGTCATAACTCGCTTCATCGGTTGGGCCGAAAACACTGACCCCGGCATTGGTGACAAGCACGTGTAGCGGATCGAGCGTAGCCGCCAATTCGGCCCAAGCCGAACGATCCATAACATCCAGCTTGGCGAATTGCGGGGCGGGGAGCCCTTCCGCCGCGAACCACTCAGCTGCCGCCGTGCGATAATCTTCATTTCGATAGGTTAACACAAGCTGCATTCCAGCGCGTGCAAAGGTCTTCGCAATGCCAAACCCCAAGCCGGAAACGCCGCCGGTAATCAAGGCTGTCTGCCCGCGCCATTCGCCCGAATCAACCATCGCTAGTGTCCTCATCACTTTGGCGGTCAATCTATGTAACAAATGTTAGTGTTACAAACAAATAATGCGAGATGTGGAGAGTCGGACGGACTTCCGCCCGCGCATATGCGCTTGCACTTGAACCGACAAATGTTCATCATCGGGCGTGCCGCACCAGAATTACATGTATAACCACGTCAACCACCCAATCGCTGCAGCCGGGGAACTGAATGTCACTCTTATACGATGACGCCCAACTGGCGATCGCCACGGAGTCAGCGCGCGTGCTTGCCGCGCGGCATAAACCGGAGACATTGCTCGCGCTGCTTGAGCAGCAAGGCGAATACGACACGGTTTTCTGGGATACATGCAAAGGGCAGGGCTGGACGGGCATTGCGCTGCTGGACGATGCGGGCGGACTGGGACTCTCGTTGATTGAGCTGGGGCTGGTGGCGAAAGCAGCGGGGGCGGTCTGCTGCGGCGCGCCGTTCCTCACAAGCAGTTTTGGTGCTGCGCGGGGTATCCTCGCACACGGGTCGGATGTGTCTCAAGCTGCGTGGGTGGAAAAGCTCGCGAGCGGTGCGGCCATTGGGGTGATTGCGTTTGGCGAGGGGCAATCACCTATCCCTTCGCATCCGCAAGTGACATTCGAGGATGGCAAACTTAATGGAATGAAGCCCGCTGTATCGGGGAGCGCGCACGCTGATGTGGCGGTTGTGCTTGCGGCTGAAAATGGTGTGCCAGTGCTTGTGGTGGCGGCGCTCGATGGCGTCGCTCGCGCCACGTTCAACACATTCGACAACAGCCGCTGCACCGCTGATTTGACTTTCGAAGACACCCCTGCCGAAATTATGCTGCGTGGCCCCGACGCCCTCACCGCCGCGCTCAACATCCTCGCCCTGCAAGCAGTCGTGACCGCGCATGAGCAGGTTGGCGGGGCCGAGGCCTTGATGCTGCAAGCGCGCGATTATGCTAACACGCGGCGCGCATTTGGTTCGCTCATCGGCGCGTTTCAGGCGGTGAAGCATAAGATCGCTGAGCTCTATGCTCTGGTGGAGCTTGCCCGCGCAAACGCACTTCACGCGGCTGCACGCGAAGGCCAACCCGATTTTCTCAAAGCGGCGGCGGCCGCGCGACTCTCCGCCACCGAAGCCTATGACACCGCCGCGCGCGATTGCGTGCAAATCCATGGGGGTATTGGCGTGACGTGGGAGGCGGGGCTGCACCTCCACCAGCGCCGCGCACGCACGTTGGCTATTGAGCAAGGAAACAGTCTGTTCTGGGAAGATGTGCTGGCGGATGAATTGCTGGGAGTGGCGGCATGAGCGATCGTGAAACCTACCGCACCAAAGCCCGCGCGTGGCTCGAATCGGTCGCGCCAACGTATGGCAAAGCCGCACGCAAAGGCCTCTCCGAAGGCGATGATCTCGCGCTCGGTCGTCGTTACCAAGCGTCCAAATTCGCGGCAGGTTATGCGGGTATCAATTGGCCCAAAGAGTTCGGCGGGCAAGGCCTCACCCATATCGAGAAGGTCGCGTTTGAGGGTGAGGAGATGGGCTATGGTATGCCCAACGCCTATTTCGGTATTTCATTGGGGATGCCGATTCCCATCCTGATGAAGTTCGGTAGCGACAAAGAGTTCGCAAAGGAGCGGGTTCTCAAGGCGCTCAAGGGCGAAGAAATTTGGTGCCAGCTCTTTTCCGAGCCGGCGGGCGGCTCCGATCTTGCTGGCCTTCGGCTGCGTGCAGAGCAAGACGGCAATGGCTGGAAGCTCAACGGCCAGAAGCTCTGGACAAGCTGGGCGCACTATGCCGACTATGGCGTAATTGTCGCGCGCACCGATCCCAATGTGCTCAAGCATAAAGGCCTGACCTATTTTTGGGTCGATATGAAAGCCCCCGGTGTCACCGTCCGCCCGGTCAAGCTCGCGGCGGGCGATAGTCATGTCAACGAAGTCTTCTTCGATGATGTGAAACTGACTGACGATCAGCGCATGTCGCCCGTTGGTGGCGGGTTTGGTGTGGCGATGGCAACGTTGATGATCGAGCGCTATGTCGCGACCGACTCCGGCGGCTTTGGCCCACACCTTGATCTGTTTATCGATCTTGTTAAACAGGTCGAGATCAACGGCAAGCCCGCGCGCGAAGATGGCCGCATCCGTTCTGCAATTGCCCGTAATTATGCGCAGCGCTCGGCACTTGAGGTTATTACATCACGCGCAATGCTGATGATGCAGGCTGGGATGGAGCCGGGGCCAGAGGGTTCGCTCAACAAGCTCGTGTCGGTACGCTCGCGCCAGAAATTGTCAGAGCTAGCGATTGATTTGCAAGGCGGCGCGGGCATGGCCTGCGAGCCACACGCCTTCGCGAAAGATGATTGGGCGGCAAGCTGGATCAGCGCGCCCACCGGCCGGATCGCGGGCGGGGCAGATGAAATGCTGCTCAACACAATTGCCGAGAAGATTCTCGGTCTGCCGCAAGACCACCGCCCGGACAAGAGCGTCCCCTTCAACCAAATCCCTGCATAAGGAACCTGATTATGACCGAAGCTTACATCATCGACGCCGTCCGCACCCCGCGCGGCATTGGCAAACCTGGCAAGGGCGCGCTGGCCCACCTCCACCCGCAACACCTTGGCGCCACCGTGCTCAAGGCGCTGAAAGAGCGCAACAACATCAACACCGCAGAGGTGGATGATGTGATCATCAGCACCAGCACGCAACGTGGCAAGCAAGGCGGAGATCTTGGCCGCATGGCGACACTTGATGCGGGCTTCGATCAACGCGCGAGCGGCATGACGCTTGATCGCTTCTGCGGCGGCGGGATCACGTCAGTTAATCTCGCGGCAGGCCAAGTCAGAGCGGGCTTTGAAGACTGTGTGATCGCGGGTGGCGTAGAGATGATGTCATATCAAGCCGAGCTTGCTGCGATTGACGCAGTGGCGGGCATTCCGCCCCTCGGCATGGGTTCGGGCAACGCGCACCTCCAATCGATTCACCCGCAATCGCATCAAGGCGTATGCGGCGATGCGATTGCCGCGATGGAGGGCATCACGCGCGAAGTGGTCGATGCGTTGGGGCTGGAGAGTCAGCGTCGTGCCGAGATTGCGATCCGGGAAGGGCGCTTTGCAAAGTCGCTCGTGACGGTTTATAACCTCGATGGCAGTGTCGCGCTCGACCATGAGGAGTTTCCACGTCCGCAGACGACTGCTGAGGGCTTGGCTGGCCTCAAAGCCTCGTTCGATATGATTGCCGACATGTCCATTCAGCCCGATGGCCAAACGTTCCGCCAGTCCATCAACGCGAAATATCCTGATCTGAAATGGTCGGGCGTGCACCATGCGGGCAACTCCTCCGGCGTTGTCGATGGTGCGGCGGCGGTGCTGCTCGCCTCGAAAGACTATGCCGCAAAGCAGGGCTGGAAGCCACGCGCGCGCATCGTGTCCTCGGTTAATGTTGGCGATTGCCCGACGCTGATGCTCAACGCGCCCGTGGCCGCCGCACGCAAGGCGCTCGCCCGCGCTGGACTGACGGTGGATGATATTGATCTGTGGGAAATCAACGAGGCGTTCGCCGTCGTCGCCGAGAAGTTCATGCGCGACCTCAAGCTCGATCGCAGCAAGGTGAATGTCAACGGCGGCGCCTGTGCGCTAGGCCACCCCATCGGCGCAACCGGCTCGATCCTCATCGGCACATTGCTTGATGAACTTGAGCGCCGCGACCTCAAGCGTGGCCTCGTTACAATGTGTGCAGCAGGCGGTATGGCTCCCGCCATCATCATCGAGCGGGTGTAAGCTTCAACTTGCGGAGCAAACGCCTGCTTGCAAGATCGTTTATCTCGTGAAATATTGTTTTGTGATCGACATGAAGACGTTGTAAGCGGCCGCATGACTGTCTCAGGCCCGATTACCAACAGCTTTATTTCACAACGCCTCAAGCTCAATTACGTTGATTGGGGCAATCCTGATGCGCCACCGCTGCTGCTCGTGCACGGCGGGCGCGATCATTGTCGCAGTTGGGATTGGGTGGCCGAAGAGCTTCGTCACGATTGGCATGTCATTGCGCCCGATTTGCGCGGTCACGGGGACAGCCAATGGTCAGCCGACGGCAATTATGATCTGAACGTCTTCGTCTACGACCTCGCCCAATTGATCCACCAGCTTAACCTTGCGCCGATCACGATCGTCGCGCATTCAATGGGTGGCAACATTGCGACTCGGTACACTGGGTTATATCCTGATAACGTACGCAAATTGGTGAGTATCGAAGGGCTTGGCTCATCGCCAAAGATAGCTGCCGAGCGGGATGCTATTCCCTTTGCGCAACATTTCAGCACCTGGATTGAGAAAAAGCGCGCCGCCGCTGGACGACTGCCGCGCCGTTACCCAACACTCGAGTCCGCGCTGGAGCGGATGAAGGCCGAAAACACCTATCTGACTGACGAACAGGCGCGCCATCTGACCGTTCACGGCATCAGCCGTAACGAAGATGGAACGTGGAGCTGGAAGTTCGACAACTATCTGAATATCTGGTCTATTTTTGATATGCCGCGCGACGAAATACACGCGCTGTGGGGTGCCATCACTTGCCCGGTATTGCTGATGTATGGCGCCGATAGCTGGGCGTCTAACCCTGAACGCGATGGGCGCATCAAATATTTCAATACCGCGCGCGTGATCGAAGTTGAGAATGCTGGACATTGGCTTCACCACGATCAGTTTGCTTGTTTTATGACTGAGGTGAGAGCATTTATCCGATAGCGTTTTACCGCGTGCTTGATTGCGTAGCGGCCATGCGCGTTATGGTCGCGCCGTAAAAACTAAAACTGCCACGTCCGCTGGATGCTGTTGCGCAGATCATGAACGCTTAAGCTGCTTAACCCGGCTTTCTTTCTCGCAGCATCCCAGCTGCCAAAAATCGAGTTGAACGGCTTCTTCGTTCGAGGGTTAACGATTAAGTGATCGCACCCTGTGACGCGTGGTAATAAAGTCATAATATCAGCGGCAGCTTGCGGAAGGCTAATTTGAGTAGGTTTGCCAGACTCTTGTGGTTTTAACGTCCATTGCCGCGCCTCGACATCAATATCGGCCCAGCGCGCCGAGAGCAAATCGGGGAATCTGACCCCCGTAAGAACGACGAGCGCAACGATATATTTTAGTTGAGGGTTGTGACTTTCCTCTACTGCTTTCTTCAGGCGTTCCCATTCGTCGGCTGTCAAGTGGCGCGTGCCTGACTTCCCCGGGTTCAGCAGCGACATGCTTTGAAGCGGGTTTGCCGCTGCAAAGATTTGTTGCACCTTGTGATGCGCATCTCCAGAGGTCGAGAGCAAGTTGCGGCCGCTCGCGCCGGGGGCGGACAGGAGCTCCGACGACGGAGAACCGGCTGGCGGAAGCCTTAGCCCCAACGTCTTGGACAGTGAATCGACACTGTTTGCACCAGCAGCAGACAGCACGCGTGACGCGCCCACGTGGCTTGAACTGGACAGCCCTTGCTTGGCCAGAACGTAGGGGTCGACCCGTTCGCCGGTACACAATCCGCCAGCGCCATCGCTGATGAGGCGCTCCCCGAACTCAATGCCGTGACCGCGTTTCTCGATGCGCCGCACGGTCGCAACCGCGAGCTGACATTCCCCGAAATCAAGGATAATCTGAGTGCCGACCGGGACGTCGATCAGCCCTTCGATATAGGCGCCAGATTCCGACAGATTGCGGACAATAACAGCGTGGTAGTAGCTTCCAAGGATAGCGCCGGCCTTGCGGTACATCAGCCGGCGATCGCCCCGCTGCTTGGCTGGTCCGGCTGGGCTGATCTGCCAATCACCGGCTAAAAGCTTCTGAGACACGTCGCCGCACGGAATGGCCTTGCTGTATATGTAGCCTTGAACGTGACTTACCCCGAGTGCGTGAATCAGGTTGAGTTGATCGAACGTTTCGATGCCCTCGGCAGTTGTTTCCATGTCTAATGCCCCCGCCAGCGCAACAATCGCCGCGATGATCGCGCCATTGCGCGAGCCTGGCATCGTCGCATCACGCACGAAACTCTGATCAATCTTGATTTTGTCAAATGGCGCTGTCTTCAGATAACCCAACGACGAATAGCCCGTGCCGAAATCATCGAGCGCCAACCGAACGCCGATCGATTTCAAGGTCGCAAACATCTGATCGGTTTCAGTTGACTCGCTGAGGAAGATGCCCTCCGTCAACTCGATTTCAAGCCGTTTGGGCTCAAGGCCAGAATTCGCAAGCGCCGACACGATAAGTGATGGCAAATTTGCGTTCGCGAATTGGATCGGAGAGACGTTGACGGCAACCCGGATGTCAGCCGACCAGCTTGCTGCATCGTCACAGGCTTTACGCAAAATCCATTCGCCCAATTTGTCGATCAAATTGGCTTCTTCGGCGATGGGGATGAATAAGGCGGGCGAAATTGGCCCACGGGTTGGGTGAGTCCAGCGGATAAGGGCTTCAACCCCGGTGACGCACTGGGTCTTGCTGCTCACGATGGGAAGCTAGACCTGTTCTACCAACCCA